>JBIPOQ010000152.1:0-7973 GCA_044379055.1 Myxococcota bacterium | reverse complement strand
ACCCGGCGAGCTTCGAGCGCGCGCGGGCCCACGCGCGCAACGCGAGCCTGCGGGCCTTCGTCTGGAACGAATCGCCGCGCGAGACCGAGGCCGAGCTCTTGATCGAGCTCGGCTCGAGCGAGGCGGGGGTGCGGCACGACCGGGAACTGCTCGCCCGAGCCCTCGCGCTCGAGCCGGCCGACTCCGATGCGGTCGATCGCCTGCGCGACGCCCGGGCGCAGGCCGCGAGCGACCATCCGATCGGCCTGCGCGCCCGGGTCCTCGCGACGCGCCTCGACGAGATGCGCCAGGCGCTCCTCGCCGCGGGCTTCGAGGTCTCGATCGATCTCGGCCTCGGTGTCCTGACGGCCCGCGGCGGCGCAGGGCCGATCGACGCGCGGAGCCTCGAGCATTTGCGCGCGCAGGCCGTCGCGTGCGGCGGGCACGCGAGCTTCGAGTGGCTGCCGGCGGCGGGCTTCGAGTCGCTCGACGTGTTCGGCGAGGCGCCGGGGACACGCGCCCTCGCGGTGGCCCTGAAGACGCGCTTCGATCCGCGACAGATCCTCAATCCGGGCCGCTTCGTGGCGGGGACCTGACGCGATGGCCCGTTTCGAAGATCCGCGGCCGAAGGAAGCGATGGGAACGATGGGCGTGACGCCGGACGGTTTGCCCTGCTCGCCGCTCGCGAGCCGGCTCGCGAGCGACATCCATGCCGCGACCCTCGATTGTGTCCATTGCGGGCTCTGCCTCCAGAGCTGCCCGACCTATCGCGCCACCGGCCGCGAGACCTCGTCGCCCCGCGGCCGCCTCTATCTCATGCGCGGTCATGCCGAGGGGCGGCTCGACGATCCGGCGCTGCTCGCCGAGGAGGCATTCCTCTGCCTCGGCTGCCGGGCCTGCGAGACGGCGTGTCCTTCGGGCGTGCGGTACGGCGACATCCTCGAGAAGACCCGCGACGCCGTCCGCGACCTGCAACCCGGCGGCCGCTTCGTTCGCGCAGTCGAGCGGTTCCTGCTGCGCGAGATCGTGCCGCGGCGCGCGCGGCTCGGCGCGCTCGTCGGCCTGCTCGCGATCGTGCAGAAGCTCGGGCTGATCGGATTCGCGCAGCGCATCCTCCCGAAGGCGCTCGCGGACCGCGCGGGCCTCCTGCCGCACGTTCCGCCTGCGGTCGAGCGCCGACGCATGCCCGCCTTCACCCCCGCCATCGGACCGCGCCGCGGGCGCGTCGCGCTCTTCGAGGGCTGCGTCATGCCGGAGCTCTTCGGGCGCGTGAACGACGCTGCGCGGCTCGTGCTCTCGCGCGCAGGGTACGACGTCGTCGTGCCCGAGGCGCAGGGCTGCTGCGGCGCGCTGCATGCGCATGCGGGGGATCTCGAATGCGCGCGCGCGCTCGCGCGGCATAACGTCGGCGTCTTCGGGCCGATGCTGGGCGAGGCAGGCGCAGGCCAGCACATCGATGCGATCCTCTTGACCTCCGCCGGCTGCAGCGCCGCGCTGCGCGAGCTCGAACACTGGATCGGGAGCGACGGCCGCGCGCTCGCCGGCGGCGTCCGGGACGTGCTCGACTTCCTGGCGGAGGTCGGTGCGGTGGACGAGAAGGACGGACGCGGTCCGGCGCTGGTTCTCGCGCCGATCCCGCGGCGGGTCTGCTACGACGATCCCTGTCATCTGATCCACGCGCAGGGGATCGCCGCTTCGCCGCGCAAGCTGCTCTCGGCGATCCCCCGGCTCGAGCTCGTCGCGCATCGCAACCCCGAGGCCTGCTGCGGCGCGGCGGGGATCTACAACCTGACCCATCCCGAGATGTCGGCGCGCGTGCTCGCGCCGAAGCTCGACGCGCTCGAGGAGGCGACCCCCGAGATCGTCGCGACGGCGAACCCGGGCTGCGCGATGCAGCTCGCGGCGGGGCTCGCGGGGCGGGGGAACGCGGCGAAGGTGGTGCATCCGATCGAGCTCCTCGAGGAGGCGAGTCGGGCCAAGGGTGTGTCGTGAATCGCCAGACCTCGAGCGCGACCAGTCCGGATCTCAACAGGACGATCGTCGAGGGCCGGACCGGAAGAGAACCGCGGATCCGGGCTGACCGATCGAACGCCCGATGGTTACCTTCGACGGCGTAGGGTGAGGCTCGGCCCGGCAGGGGCGTCGTGATACGAGTGAGGGCTCGGCATGATTCTTCGGGTGTTGATCGCGGTCCTGCTCTCGATTCCGATTCCCGCGCTCGGCCAACCGCTGTTCGGCGACCCGTTGGCCGCGGCGGCAGCCTATCGGGCCGAGCGGGGCAGCGTGCCGCAGGCCGCCTACCAGGTGATCTACGAGGCTTCTGACCGCAAGGGTCGGGACGCCGCGACTCGATCGGAGCGGGTTTTCGTCGTAGCCGCCGACTGGTCCCTCGTTCGCGACGGTGAGCGCGCCATACTCCGGGACTTTCGTTTGAATCGGACGTTTCTGCTCCAGCCGGATGGATTCACCACCGCGAACGGGGCCGCTATGCTCGTGTTTCGCGTCATGGAGCGGCAGAACCGGGCGTTCCTGGCGGGCTTACTCGCGAAGACCGGTGCCGAAGCCCCGAGGTTCGACGCCTGCTCACTGGATTCGGAGCTCGGCGTGCAGCTTCCGGGGACTCTGGACGCACCGAAGACGAGCGTCCGGGAGCAGCGCGGCCGTGTCGAGCTGAAGTGTGAGGGTCGTCGAATCGGTTGGTTCGAGTCGGGCGAAGGCGTCGAGCCCCCGCCCGCTTTCTGGCCTACGGCGTTCGAGGAGATGCCGACCCATCCCGAGCTGCATCGGCGGATGCGTGCGAACAGAAAGACGCCCGAGCACCTCGAAGTCGTCCTCGGCAACGACCCGACGACCCAGCAACGAAAGAGCTGGAAGCTCGTTTCGATCGATTCGGTCTCCGTCGCCTATCCTCTGCTCGACGACATGCCGAATCGAACGGCCGCGCGGCTCGACGAGATCGTCGGCCCCGGGACCGCACAGCTCGCCCTGGATGCAATCGCCGGCCGGGCAGGCGGTGGCGCGCCGACGCGCGAGAGCTGGGGTCGGCATCTCGAATCGCTCACCCGCCGTCGGGGCTCGGCGGTGGCTGCGATGGCGCTGCTGCCGAGCCTGAACATGTTCCCAGGCCTCGAACGGGACTGCGCGCAGGCATTCGACCATCCGGCCTGCGGGCTGTCCCGAGATCTTCCCGAGATCGCGAAGTCCGATCCGGCGACGCAGGCGGTCCTCGACGTCGCCCTCGCCGAACAACAGGGCGACGCCCTGGCCGCGATCGACGCCATGGCCCGGGCCCGGAAGTCGCCGCTGCGGGACGACCCGGTACTCGGTGCGTCTTTCGCGCTCGCCGTCCTCCGGTTCGACGCGTCGACCCTCGAGAAGACACGCTCCGCCGGCCTGCCGACGGACGTCGCGGCCCTTCAGGCGCGCGCACTCGCTGCCTATCCCTACAACCCCGCCTACTGGACGGATATCGGCGATCGCCTCGGCGGTGCGTACGAGTGGCCCGACGCGTTCCTGCTCTTCGACGTCGCGTTCTCGCTCCCCATGCCCGAGGCCCTCGCCGAGAGTCGCGTGCTTCGGAGCAAACGCGACGGAATCGACCGCATCCGGCGTGATTTTCCGGAGGCCTTTCTTCAGCGCTGAACGGGGGAGCCGTTCGTCGCGGAGCTCGCCCCATGCGACCAACGCCTGCGGATTCCGTTGAAACGAACCGCTTTCGAAGGGATCGATGACGGTGACGAGACGCTCGCCGAAATCGTCTTCGGTGGAAGCGATGGATCTGCAGGCTGAAGAGGCCGGGCTCAGCCGGCGGGTGCCGCGCGGATCGGTACGACGACCCGCCCGCCGATCCCCGACAGGCTCTCCCGGGCGGAAGGGGCCGCTGTCCTCGGTTCCCGCCGATCCCCCGCTGTCCCCCCGCCCTCGACGTCTACCCGTCGGATGATCCCTTCGAACCGACCCCCCTCCGAATACTCGTCACACACCGGCGTGTCGGCGTCGAAGCCGACGTCGAACGTGTCGGTCAGCTCCGGCAGCTTCGAGATCGTCCGCGCGATCCGGCCGCGACCGATTTCGCGTCCGTCGATTTCGATCGTGAGGAGGCCGCCGGCGTTGACGCCGCCATCTGACGTGAAGCGCCAGGTCAGCTTCGCTCGGCCGGCGGGGAGTGTCTCGCTCGCTTCGACCCGCGACTGGTCGCCGGGCAGCTGTGAGGCCGCCATGACGGCGACGGGTCGCCCGTCCTTCACGAAGAAGCTCCAGCCCCCGAAGCGGCTGCCGAGCGCGACGACGACGCCGGAGGGCCGCGAGCTCGTTTCGAGCTCGGCCGTGATCTCGAAGGACCGGTTCACGATCGGCGCGGCGACGAGCCACGGGATGCTGATGCCGGCGCCCCAGTAGGTGTAGACCGGCCGGCGGGGAATCTGGCTCGCGGTCGCCGTGAAGCGGTCCATCGACAGGCGGTTGTCGAGGGGCAGGACCTGGTTGCGCTCTGCCTCGCGGTCGAAGATCGCGCGCAGCTCGGCGAGCTTCCCGGGCTCGCGTGCCGCGAGGTCGTTCGCCTGCGAGAAGTCGCGCCGCAAGTCGTAGAGCTCCCAGGCGTAGTCGGAGGGAAGGACGTCCGTGATGCGCCGCTCCCAGGGGCCGATCGGGGGCGTCGTGCTCGCGAGGTAGCCGTCGTGGTAGATCGCGCGGTTGCCCATCATCTCGAAGTACTGCGTCCCGTGCCGCTCGGGGGCGCGGGGCGCGTCGAAGGTGTAGACGAGGCTCGTGCCGTCGATCGGCTGCTGATCGACCCCGTTCACGCGTTCGGGCGCCGTGACCCCCGTGGCCTCGAGGATCGTGGGATGCACGTCGATCAGGTGGCTGAACTGCGAGCGCAGCCCGCGCGCCTTCACGCGCGCCGGCCAGGAGAGCACCATGCCGTTGCGCGTCCCGCCGAGGTGCGACGCATATTGCTTCGCCATCTTGAAGGGCGCGTTCATGGCCCAGGTCCAGCCGAGGCCGTACTGCGCGACCGCGCCGGGACCGCCGATCGAATCGAGCTGGGCGAGGATCGCCGCCTCGTCCTCGCGCGTTCCGTTCGCGAAGTTCGACATCGGGTTCAGGCTGCCGCTGATGCCGCCCTCGGCGGCGGCGCCATTGTCGCCCTCGATGAAGACGATGAGCGTGTTCTCGCGCTCCCCCATCCGGTCGAGCTCGTCGAGCAGGCGACCGAACTGGAAGTCCTGGTAGGCGAGCATCGCCGCGTAGACCTCCATGAAGCGCGCCTGCAGGCGGCGCTGCTCGGGAGAGAGGCTTGACCAGGCGGGGAGCGTCGCGGGGCGCGCCGTGTTCACGGTGCCCCTCGGCACGATCCCCTGCTTCTTCTGGCGCGAGACCGTTTCCGCGCGGACGCGATCCCAGCCCGCATCGAAGCGCCCGCGGAACTTCGCGATCCAGTCGGCGGGCGCCTGCAGCGGTGCGTGGGCCGAGCCGGTCGCGTAGTAGAGATAGAAGGGCTTGTCGGGCGCCGCTGCCTGCTGATTGCGCAGCCAGGCGATCGCTTCGTCGGCGAGCGCCTCGTCGAGGACGCCGCGCTCGAGGGTCGGGATCGGCGTCGTGCCGCGGTAGAGGGCGGGGGTGAACTGGTTCGTCTCCGCCATCATGAAGCCGTAGAAATACTCGAAGCCGAGACCGGTGGGCCAGAGATCGAAGGGGCCGGCGGCGGAGACGTGGTGCTCGGGGGCGTTGTGATGCTTGCCGAACATCGCCGTGTTGAAGCCGTTCTGGCGCAGCACCTCGGCCGTCGTCGCAGCGCTCTTCGGCAGGACGTTGTCGTAGCCCGGGAAGCCCGTCGTCAGGTTCGCGACGATGCCGTTGTGGACGGCGTGATGGTTGCGGCCCGTCAGCAGCGCGGCGCGGGTCGGTGAGCACATCGCGGTCGTATGGAAGCGGTTGTACGTGAGCCCTTCCTCGGCGAGCCGGTCGAGGTTCGGCGTCGGGATCGGCCCGCCGAAGGTGCTCGCTGCGCCGAATCCGACGTCGTCGGTCAGCACGACGAAAACGTTCGGCGCGCCCGCCGGAGCCTTCACGGCCGGTGCGAAGGCCTGCTCCGAGTCCGCCCAGGTCTCGCCGATCCTGCCCGCGAACGGCTCGGGCTCGGGCGGCAGCACGCGGGCGGGTGTCCCGGCCGCGCCGCGGGCCGCTGCGGCTGCCGGCCCCGCGGCATCCTGCGCCGCGGACTCCGCAGCGGCGCTCCCCGTGATCCCCGCGGCGAGCAGCATGCAGAGCAGCGACGGGACGAGCGAGGGCAGCGGTCGCCGCGCGCTCGGCGTGCGGATTTCGCGGTGGACGGCGAAGCGAGTCGGCATGCAGAATCTCCCGGGTCGGGCGGGAGGTTCGCCCGGCGGCGGATTCCTAGCGCAGTTCGCGCCCGACGGGCGGGGACGGGTTCACGACGCTCCGTGTAGGCCGAGCGCTCTTCGGTTGCAGCTCGTCGTCGCCGGGAGCGAGTCGACCTTCGGCTAGCATCCCGCACGGGTCCCCCATCCGGACCCCGAAGCTGGAGACCGCCCATGGCTGCGACCGTGCCCTCCTTCTGCCGCTTCTGCCACGCCGGCTGCGCGATCCTCGTCGAAGTCGAGAACGGTCGTCCGCTGCGCGTCCGCGGTGACCGCGACAACCCCGCCTATCGCGGCTTCTGCTGCGTCAAGGGCCAGCAGCTTCCCGATCAATGGGCCCATCCGGACCGGTTGCTCCAAACGCACAAGCGCATGCCCGACGGCTCCCATCGACCGGTGCCCTACTCGGAAGCGGTCGACGAGATCGCGGAGCGATTGAGCGAGCTGCTCGTGACGCGCGGGCCGCGTTCGATCGCGATGTACAGCGGGACCTACAGCATCGCGAATCCCGCGACGATGCCCCTCGCGCTCTCGTTCCTGGAAGGGATCGGGTCGCCCATGCATTTCACGTCGAACTCGATCGACCAGCCCGGCAAGGCGGTGGCCCAGGCGCTGCACGGGTCCTGGATGGCGCCTCCGCCGGCCTTCGACGATCGGAACGTGGCGCTGCTCGTCGGGACGAATCCGCCCGCCACGATGGCGGGCGGGCTGCCCCTCGCGAATCCGGGTCGCGAGCTGACCGACGCGGTCGATCGCGGCATGCGCTTCATCGTGATCGACCCGCGGCGGACCGAGACGGCGCGCCGTGCCCATCTCCATCTGCAGAGCCGCCCGGGCGAGGACGTCCCGCTGCTCGCGGCGATGCTGAACGTGATCCTCGGCGAGGCGCGCCACGACGCCGAGTTCGTCCGCGACCACGTCGATGGGCTCGAGGCCCTGCGCGCTGCCGTCGCGCCCTTCGATCCCGAGCGGGTCGCGCGCCGGGCGGACGTGCGCGCCCTCGATCTCGTCGAGGCGGCCCGGCTCTTCGCCGGCGGCCGCGGCGTCGCGACCGCCGGAACGGGGCCCAACTTCAACGGCCGGGGGACGCTCTTCGAGTATCTGCTGCTCGCCCTCAACACCGTCTGCGGGCAGTGGAGCCGCGCGGGCGAGCGGGTCCCGAACCCGGGCACGCTCTCGCCGCCGTTTCCGGCGATCGCCCAGGCCGCGCCCCCGCGCACCGGCTACGGCTACGGCGAGAAGCTGCGCGTCCGCGGCCTCGCGAACTGCGACGGCGGGCTCCAGGCCTCGGCCCTCGCCGAGGAGATCCTGCTCGAGGGCGAGGGGCAGGTTCGCGCGCTGATCTCCGTCGGCGGCAATCCCGCGTCCGCGATTCCGGACCAGGCGCTGACCGTGCGGGCCCTCGAGCAGCTCGACCTGCTCGTCCAGATCGACATCAAGCGCTCGGCGACGGCGAGCCTCGCCGACTTCGTGATCGCGCCGAAGCTCCCGATCGAGATGCCGGGCATGACGCTCGTGCAGGACCAGCTCACCTTCTACGGCGCCGGCTTCGGCCATCGCGAGGCCCATGCGCAGTACACGCCGGCCATCGCCGATCCGCCGTCCGGCGCCGAG
>JBIPOQ010000096.1:0-9713 GCA_044379055.1 Myxococcota bacterium | reverse complement strand
GGTTGTCGATGTTGCCCATCGGCGCGAAGACCGCGCGCTCCCGGTACGGCGTCGTCAGCAGCCCGCGATCCGGGGCCGGGGCCTCGTCGATGCCCTTGTCCCCCTCCCAGGTCCCCGCGAGCGCGGCCAGCGGTCCCAGATTGGCGAGGATCTCCTTCTCCGACAGTGCCAACGTCTTCTCCTCTCGTTCGGGCAGCGAACCGATCAGGCGATCGGGCCGAAGGCGATCAGGCCTCCGCCGTCGAGCGCCCAGGTCTGCCCCGTGATCCAGCGGCCGGTCTCGGCGGCGAGGAAGAGCGCCGCGCCCGCGACGTCCTCCGGCTCCCCGAGCCGCTTCAGCGGATAGGCCTTCGCGACCTTCTCGCCCCGCCCCCCGTCCCAGAGCGCCCGGGCGAACTCCGTCCGGACGAGTCCCGGCGCGAGGCAGTTGACGCGCACCTTCGGCGCGAGCTCGGCGGCGAGCTGCTTGGTCATGTGGATCATCGCCGCCTTCGTCACGTCGTAGACGCCGAGCACCGGGCTCGTCGCGAGCCCGCCGACGCTCGAGATGTTGACGATCGACCCGCCGTTCTCCGCCATCCAGCGGCGCCAGACCTGCTGGGTCCAGAACATCGGGGCCGTGAGGTTGATCTCGAAGGTCTTGTCCCAGCGCGCGCGATCGACGTCGATCATCGGACCGCCATAGGGATTCGTCGCGGCGTTGTTGACGAGGACGTCGATGCGCCCGAGGCGAGTCAGCGTCGCGTCGATCACGCGCCGAACGTCGTCCTCGCGCCCGACATGGCCGGGCTCGAAGTCGCAGCCCTCGCCGATCGCCTTTGCGGTCTCCGCGCAGGCCTCGGCGCCTCGCGAAGTGATCATCACGCGGGCCCCGGCCCGGACGAAGGTCTCGGCGATCGCCCGGCCGATGCCTCGGGATCCACCGGTCACGATCGCCACCTTGCCGTCCATCCGGATCTGCATGGCGAGCGACCATAGCGACCGGCCCGCGGGCCTGCCGCCCTGCCCTCGGCGTCCGCTTTCGGCCGGCGACGACTCGAATCCCTCCTGGTATCGTCGGCCGACCCAACGAGGTCCCGGATGGAATTCGAATACAGCGATCGTTGCCGCCAGGCGCTCGACGCCCTGCGCCGGTTCATGGACGCCCACGTCTATCCCAACGAGGAGACGTACTACGCCCAGCACGCGGCCCTCCCGTCCCGCTGGCAGACGCCGCCCTTGATGGAGGAGCTGAAGCAGCGCGCGCGGGAGGCGGGACTCTGGAATCTCTTCCTGCCCCGGAGCGAGGCCGGGCCCGGCTTCTCGAACCTCGACTACGCCCCGCTCTGCGAGGAGATGGGCCGGGTCGGGTTCGCGCCGGAGGTCTTCAACTGCTCCGCCCCCGACACGGGCAACATGGAGGTTCTCGAACGCTATGGAACGCCCGAGCAGAAGAAGCGCTGGCTCGAGCCTCTGCTCGAGGGACGGATCCGCTCCGCCTTCGCGATGACCGAGCCCGCCGTCGCCTCGTCGGACGCGACCAACATCGCGACCGAGATCCGCCGCGACGGCGACGAGTACGTCATCAACGGTCGCAAGTGGTGGACGTCGGGAATCTGCGACGACCGCTGCGAGGTCCTGATCCTGATGGGGAAGACGGATCCGAGCGCGCCGACGCACGCCCAGCAGAGCATGATCCTGGTCCCCCGCCGGACGAAGGGCGTGACGATCGTGCGCGCGCTTCCGGTCTTCGGCTTCGACGACGCGCCCCACGGCCACGGCGAGGTCCTCTTCGAGGACGTGCGCGTGCCGGCCACGAACCTTCTGCTCGGTGAAGGCCGCGGCTTCGAGATCGCCCAGGGCCGACTCGGCCCCGGCCGGATCCATCATTGCATGCGCATCATCGGCGTCGCCGAGCGCGCCCTCGCGAAGATGTGCGACCGGCTCATGTCGCGAGAGGCCTTCGGGAAGAAGCTCTACCAGCATTCGGTCTGGGAGGAGCGGATCGCCCAGGCACGGATCGAGATCGAGTGCTCCCGCCTGCTGACGCTGAAGGCCGCCTACATGATGGACACGGTCGGCAACAAGGTCGCCCGGGCCGAGATCGCCATGATCAAGGTCAAGGCGCCGATCATGGCCCTCGCGATCCTCGACGACGCGATCCAGGCCCACGGCGGCGCCGGCGTCACGACGGACTTCGGGCTCGCCGCCGCCTGGGCCAACGTGCGGACACTGCGCCTCGCCGACGGACCCGACGAGGTCCATCGGCGCACGATCGCCCAGATCGAGCTGAAGCGGCAGCGCGAACGAGGCGGCTTGCCCCGCTGAGAGAGCCGCCCCCCCTTCGACGGTCGCCCCGCCTCGAGCGGCGCAGGAGTACAGAGCGTGAGCTTCCGGGTAGTGCAGTGGACGACGGGGAACGTCGGGCGGCGTTCGGTGCGCGCGATCGTGGCGAATCCCGACCTCGAGCTGGTCGGCTGTTATGCCTACGGTCCGGACAAGGTCGGCCGTGATGTCGGGGAGCTCGTCGGGATCGACCCGCTCGGGATCCGAGCGACGGCCGACGTCGACGCGCTGCTCGCGCTCCGGCCGGATTGCGTCTCGTACAATCCGATCTGGCCCGACGTGGACCATCTCTGCCGGATCCTCGCGTCGGGCTGCAACGTCGTCACGACCGCCGCCTTCATCACGGGCCACGGCCTCGGCGCCGAGGCGCGGGCCCGGATCGAGGCCGCCTGCCGGACGGGCCGCTCGTCGATCTTCGGCAGCGGCATGAATCCCGGCTTCGCGAACCTGCTCGGCCTCGTCTCCGCCGGGATCTGTGACCGGATCGATCGCATCACGGTCACCGAATCCGTCGACGCGACCGGCTACGCCTCCGCCGAGACCCAGCAGAGCGTCGGCTTCGGCCATCCGATCACCCACCCGGGCCTGCACGCGATGGTCGAGAAGGGCACCGCCGTCTTCGGCGACGGCGTCTACATGATGGCGGACGCCCTCGGCCTCGAGCTCGACGCCGTGCGCTGCGAGACGCAGTTCGCCGTCGCGACGCAGGACCACGACCTCGGCTTCATGCGCATCGACGAGGGTTGCGTCGCCGGGGTGGAGGCGAGCTGGCACGGCTACACCGGCGCGCAGTCGCGGATCCAGCTCCGGGTGGTCTGGAAGATGGGCCAGCACATGGAGCCCGATTGGCCGCTCGAGCACGGCTACGTCGTGAAGATCGAAGGCCAGCCGCGAGTCCACACGAAGCTCGAGATCCGGCCACCGAAGGGCTTCCAGGGCAAGTCCTTCGTCGACTTCATGCAGCTCGGCATGATCATCACGGCGATGCCGGCCATCAATGCCATCCCCCACGTCTGTCGCGCCGAGCCGGGCATCCGCGGCTACGGAGACCTGCCCCTCGTCACCGGAGCGGGCTTCTGTTCGAAGGAGAACCGGGCTTGAGCAAGACCACGAACGAGTCGCCGAACCCCGGCGCGACGACACCGCCGACCCCTCCGGCGACCTCGCCGGCGAGCCCGGCGGCCGCGAAGTCCCCGCGCCAGCTGCGGCGCGAGAAGGAGGCCGCCGCCAATCGTGAGGCCTGGGCGCCGATGCAGGCCGAGCTCGCCGCTCGCCGCGTGCGCATGCAGGCGATGGGCGGGCCCGAGCGCGTCCAGAAATACATGCACGACCGCGGCAAGCTCGACGCCCGCCAGCGCCTCGAGGCCCTCTTCGATCCCGGGACCTTCCGCGAGATCGGCCAGCTCGTCGGCACCGTCGCGAACGTCCCCGCCGAGGGCTTCGTCTGCGGTCACGGCCGCATCGACGGTCGCCCCGTCTTCGCCGGCGCCGAGGACTTCACGGTCCTCGGCGGCTCGATCGGCTCGGGCGGCACGGCCAAGCGCTTCCGCATCGCGGAGCTGGCGCTCCAGGAGCGCCTCCCCCTCGTCATGATCCTCGAGGGTGCGGGCCACCGCCTGACGGAGACCGACTCCGGGATGGGCCGTGCGCCCAACGACCTGCTCGCGATGGCCGACCTCTCGGGCCACGTGCCGATGGTGTGCGTCGTCCTCGGCGCCTCGGCCGGCCACGGCGCCCTCGCCGCCCCGCTCTCCGACTACGTGATCATGAGCGAAGGCGCCTCGATGTTCACCGGCGGCCCGCCGCTCGTGAAGGCCGCGACCGGCGAGGACGTGACGAAGGAAGAGCTCGGCGGCGCGCACATGTGTGCCGAGATTGCGGGCTCGGCGCATGCGGTGACACCCGACGACGGGAGCGCTCTCGCCCTCGCCCGCCGCTACCTCGCGTATTTCCCGTCGCGCCGCGGCGGGGCCCTGCCCGAGCGACGCAGCGACGACGTCGGCCCCCGGCTCCTGCACGATCTCGTCGAGATCATGCCGCCCCAGGACCGGAAGCCCTACGACATCCACGACGTGATCGAGCGCCTCGTCGACCGCGGCAGCTTCCTCGAGATCCAGCCCGGGTACGGCCGGGGGCTCGTCGTCGGACTGGCCTTCCTCGGCGGTCGCGCCGTCGCGATTCTCGGCAACAATCCCTCGCACTACGCCGGGGCCGTCGACAGCGAGGCGGCGATCAAAGCGACGGATTTCCTCGACCTGGTCGGGAGCTTCGGCCATCCCGTGATCTTCCTGGCGGACAACCCGGGCGTCATGGCCGGCACGAAGGCCGAGCGCAGCGGCATCCTCAAGTGGGGCGGGAAGATGTTCCGCGCCGAGCGGCGGCTCACGAATCCGAAGATCCACGTGACGCTGCGCAAATCCTTCGGCTTCGGCGCCGTCACGATGGCGCAGAACCCCTTCGACAAGCAGACGCTGACGTTCTCGTTTCCCGGCGTCACGATGGGCGCGATGCCTGCCTCGAGCGGCGGCCGCGCGGCGAAGCTCGACGCGGCCGATCAGGCCCGAGCCGAGGCCGAGCAGGCGTCGGGCCCCTACAAGATGGCCGACCGCCTGGTCTACGACGACATCATCGACCCGACGGAGCTGCGCAACCGGCTCCTCGAGGGCCTCGAGCTGGCCGGAATCGGGCGACGCACCGACTAACGTGCCGCGCGCCGGCCCTGCGCGCCGGCGTGGACCCATTCGAGGAACGCCGTCGCCGCCCGTACCGCATGGGCAGAGCGCGGGGAGTGGAAGACCTCGAACGCGTGCTGGGCGCCCGGGAGCTCGGCGTGGGCGACCGGGCTCCGGCTCGTCTCGCGCAGCAGGCCGACGAAGCGATCGGCCTCTTCGCTGAAGACGAGCGAGTCGTGGCTCCCCTGGATCACGAAGAAGGGCGGCGCGTCGGCATGGACCCGCGACACGGGACAGACCGCGTCCCAGAGCGCGTAGTCCTCGTCGGGGCGACACTTGAAGATCAGCGGCCCGAGGGCGTCCGCCATCTTCGCGAAGCGCCGATCGCCCGCACGGTCGAGGAAGTCGAAGACCCCGTAGAACGGGACACACGCCTCGACGCGCGTATCGACGGACTCGAAGCCGGGCTGGAAGCGCGGGTCGCCGGCGGTGAGCGCCGCGAGCGAGGAGAGATGGCCGCCGGCGGAGCCACCGGTGATGCAGATGAAGTCGGGATCGCCCCCGTACTCGGCGACGTGGGCGCGGAGCCAGGCGAGGGCGCGCTTCACGTCGACGATCTGGTCGGGCATGGTCGCCGCGGGCGAGAGACGGTAGTTGCTCGCCGCGCAGATCCAGCCGCGGGCCGCGAGATGGCTCATCAGCGGACGACCCTGCTCGCGCTTGTCGCCGAGGATCCAGGCCCCGCCGTGGACCTGGAGCAGGACCGGGCGGCGATCGCCGGACCTCGCGTCGGCGGGGCGGTAGAGATCGAGACGATTGCGGCCGCCCTTGTCGCCCGGCAATGCGGGTCCGTACTCGAGATCGCGAAGCGCGCGGACCGCCGGGTCGGCGAAGGCGAATGGGCGCAGGGCCCCGTGCCAGGGGGACACGGCCGCGTCGGGCACGATGCCGAGCGGCGCGAGCGCCTCGGCGAGGACGCGCCCGGCCCGCAGGCTGCGCAGGTGGCCCGCCAGCAGGATCGCCCAGGAGAGGATCGTCAGCGCGAGCCCGATCTGCCCCGGGGTCTCGCGGTACACCCCCAGCGCGAGGAACCCGGCCGTCACGAGCGCCTCGAGGGCGATCGTCTGGAGCGCCAGCTCCCCGCGCAGCCAGCCCACGAAGAAGGTCGGGACGAGCAGCGCCCCCGCGATCCGGATCCGCAGCAGGGTCGCGAGGCTGAGCGCGAAGCCGAGGATCGAGAGACCGAGAAAGAACCCCGCTGCCGTCATGCCCACCCCTTCCCGGCCCGTCCGCCGCGCTGCCCCGCCGCTGCGTTATATGCCACACTCCGCCCCGCCTTCCAGCCATCTGCCATCGGGATCCCGCATGACGACGAACGACGACGACGCCCTCCGCGCCCCCTTTCGAGACTGGCTCGCGCGCCGCTGGCCCGACGCGACCGAGCTCGAGCTCGGCCCCTTCCGCATGCCGAAGTCCGGGTTCTCGGCGCGGACGATCTTCGTCCCCGTGACCTATCGGCACGCGGGCCGGCCGGTCGAGCGCCAGATCGTTCTCCGGATCGAGAATCCCGAGCCGGCGATCTACCCGCAGCAGGCCCCGGGCCTCGACGTCGAGATCGACATCCAATACCGCTCGATGCAGGCGCTGATCGCGACGGGCAAGGTCCCGCTCGCGCCGCTGGTCGGCTACGAGGCGGACGCCTCGATCCTGGGACAGCCGTTCTTCGCGATGGATTTCGTGAAGGGCGACCTGATGACCGAGAGCCCGCCCTATACCGAGGCGGGCTTCTTCTTCGAGGCCTCGCCGGCGCTGCGCCGCCGGATCGTGAAGCGCGGTCTCGAGACGGTCGCGACCTTCCACACCATCGATTGGCGCGAGGCGGGCTTCGACTGGCTGATCGCGCCTGGGGCATCGCCGACCGTCGAGCGCCAGATCGACATCTGGGAGCAGTACATGCGGCGCGAGCTCGGCGATCGGGAGCATCCCGACTTCGACCGCGGCGTCGCCTGGCTCCGGCGGAACCTCCCGAAGGACCTCGAGCCGTCGCTCTCCTGGGGCGATTCCCGGCCCGGCAACATGCTGTTCGAAGGCGACCGCGTCCTCTGCATCACGGATTTCGAGAACATCGCCGTCGCGCCGAAGGAGATCGACCTCGGCTGGTGGCTGCTCTTCGATCGCACGATGCACGAGTCGATCGGCCAGGCGCGGCTGCCCGGCGAGCCGAGCCGACAGGAGCAGCGCGAGCTCTACGCCGAGGCCGCCGGGATCGCGGTCCCGGACACGTTCTACTACGAGCTGCTGGCCGGCGTTCGCTATGCGGCGATCGTCGTACGCGTCATGAATCGGCTGGTCGGCCGCGGGGTCCTGCCGCCCGACCAGATCATCTGGCGCGAAAATCCCGCCGCAGCTGCCCTCAAGCAGATCCTCGACAAGGGCGGCATCGCCTGACGGTCGGCGTCAGTCGGGCAGCGCGAAGGCGACCAGCGCATCCCCCGGCTTCGAGCCGAGCAGCATGTGTCCGCCGGCGGCGACGACGACGTATTGTCGACCCTCGGGATCGAGCTGGAAGGTCATCGGTGTCGCATGGGCAGCGGCGGGCAGATGGGCGCGCCAGAGCTCCTCGCCGGTCTCGGTGCCGAAGGCGCGCAGATAGCCGTCGGTCGTGGCGCCGATGAAGGTGAGGCCGCTCGCCGTCGTGATGGGACCGCCGAGGTTCGGGACGCCGATGTCGCCGAGCATCCACCAGATCGGCCAGGGCGCGAGGCCCCGCGTGTTGCCGAGCGGCACCTCCCAGACGACCTCGCCCGTCGCGAGGTCGATCGCCGCGAGGGTCCCCCACGGCGGCGGATTGCAGGGCGCACCGAGACCGGGCGAGAGCAGCGGTCGGCGCTCGAGGGCGTACGGCGTGCCTTCCTGCGGCTCGAAGCCGAAGGTCGGCGCCCCGCCCGCCTCTTCGACCATCGCGTCGTAGTCCGCGCGGGGCACCATCCGGATGTAGGTCGCGATGCGCTGGTTGTTCACGATCGCGAGCTTGCGGCCGGCGTCGACCGAGAGGCTGCCCCAGTTCATGCCGCCGACCATGCCCGGGTACTGGATCGTGCCCTGGGTCGAGGGCGGCGTGAAGATGCCTTCCGAGCGCGCGCCCTCGATCTGCTTGCGGCAGGCGCGGCGATCCCAGGGCGTGAAGCCGAAGGCCTCGTCCGCGGCGAGCGTTCCGGGGTGCAGGGGGCGCGGCCGGACCGGGAAGGGCTGGGTCGGCGAGATCGGCCCCTCCTCGGGCACCGGCCCGCCCGGCACCGCGCGCTCCTCGACCGGGAAGAGCGGCTTGCCCGTCACGCGATCGAGGAAGAAGAGATGCCCCATCTTGGTCGGCGCGAGCACGCCCGGCCGCACGCCGTCCTTCGTCGGGAAGTCGAAGGCGACGGGCTGCGCGCCGATGTCGTAGTCCCAGATGTCGTGGTGGACGGTCTGGAAATGCCAGACCGGTTTGCCGCTCTCGCCGTCGAGGGCGACGACGGAGCTCGAGTAGTAGTCGAGTCCTTCGCGATGTCCGCCGTAGTAGTCGGGGGACGAGTTGCCCGTCGGGACGAAGACGAGGTCCCGGGCGGTATCGGTCGAGAACGCGGACCAGGCATTCGAGGTGCCCTGTCGGTAGGGCCCCGTCTGGCTCGTCTGCTCTCCTGCCGGCAGGGCATTCCAGGCCCAGAGCCGCTCGCCGGTCCGCGCGGAGTAGGCGCGCACGACGCCGCTCGGTGCGTCGACCCGGCGATTGTCGAGCACCATCGAGCCCGTGATCAGCCGGTCGCGCAAGACGACGGGCGGCGAGGTCACGCCGTACTCGCCGGGCTTCGGATCGCCGACGCCCTCCCGCAGGTCGACGACCCCGTTCTGGCCGAAATCCGTGCACGGGCGCCCCGTCCCGGCGTCGAGGGCGATGAGTCGACCGTCCACCGTCCCGGTGAAGATCCGCTTCTGGCAGTGGGCGCCCTCTTCCGCCCGGGCGTCGGTCCAGGCCGTCACGCCGCGGCAGTTCAGCAGGTAGAGCCCCTCGAGGTCGACCTGCGGATCGAAGGTCCACTTCTCGGTCCCCGTCTCGGGATCGAGGGCGATGACGCGATTGAACGGCGTGCAGAGGTAGAGCGTGCGGTCGACGAGGATCGGCGTGTTCTGGAAGCTCGTCGAGGCGTGGGTCGAGGCCTTCTTCGCGGCGTTCGTGGCGGCGCCGTCGAGCAGGTCGCCGGTGTGGTAGGTCCAGGCGACCTCGAGCTGGCCGACGTTCGCGGGCGTGATCTGGGCGAGCGGAGAGTGGCGCTGACCGCCTTCGTCGCCGCCGTAGAAGGCCCAGTCGGAGGTCCCGGCCGCGCTGCCCTCCTTCGCGTCGTCTCCACAGGCGAGGAGCAGGGCCGCAAGGGCCGCGACGAGCAGGGAGATCGGGAATCGGATCGATCGCATCAGGACGGGCTCCGGCGGTACGGGGAGGAATACGTGGATCCGGGGCGCCCCTGCGTCCCCGGACCGGCGGAAGAGGGTCAGCGGCCTCGCCGATCCAGAGGCGACGGCTGGCCGGCCGGATCGAAGAGCATGTGCTGTGCGTAGAGCGAGTCGACGTACTCGCGCACCTCGGCGATCCGACCGTCGTCGATCTGGAACGCCATCACGTAGTGGTTCTCGTAGGGCTCGCCGGCCTTCGTCGTGGCGCGGATCGTCATCTCGACG
>JBIPOQ010000593.1:0-2658 GCA_044379055.1 Myxococcota bacterium | reverse complement strand
CGAGATCCGCCTTGATGTCTCGGATCATGATCGTCAGCACGAAGCGGTCGAGATAGTTGCAGGTGTACATCAACACCATGACGGCGAGGACGTACGTCGAATAGCGGGAGCGGTCGGGGGCGTTCACGCGGGCTGCTTCGCAGGCTGCTCGCTGCCGCGTCGGGTCACGGCCCCGCGCCGCGAAGCGAAGTCGTCGGTGTCGACCTGCCAGGCGAGGGAGACCTCCTGCTCGAGGGCCAGCGCCTCGGCGCGCGAGAGCCCCGCGCCCCGGTCGTAGAGATCGAGCGAGGCGCGCACTGCGCGCGCATCGCTCGAGACGACGTCGGCGGCGAGGGCGAGGGCGTCTTCCAGCAGTCGTTCATGGGGGACGACGCGGTTCACGAGCCCGATCCGCAGCGCCTCGTCGGCGGCGACGAAGTTGCCCGTGATCGTCATCTCCTTCGCCTTCGCGAGGCCGACGGCCCGGGGCAGCAGCGCCGAGAGGCCCCAGCGCGGCAGCGCCCCGAGCCGCGCATGGGTATCGGCGAAGCGCGCGCGCTCGGAGGCCAGCAGGAAATCGCAGGAGAGCGCGATCTCGAGGGCGCCGCTGACGCAGGCGCCGTTGATCGCGGCGATCACGGGCTTGCCCACGGCGCGCAGCGCACGGCCCGGGTCGGTGGCCGGCATCTTCGTCCCGAGCGCGCCGACCTCGCGGATGTCGACGCCGGCCGAGAACACGGGATCGGTCGCGGTCAGCAGCAGCACGTCGACCTCCGGATCGGCGTCGATTCCGGCGCAGATCTGCTCGAGCCCAGCGCGCATCGCGACCGTCAGCGCGTTCTTCTTCTCGGCCCGGTCGAAGGTCACGACGAGGACGCGATTTTCGATCCGGATGCGCAGCCCTTCGACGTTCATCGTTGCCTCTCCCGATCCGGCTCGCGCCGCTCGTCTCGCAGTCCTGCTCTCGTCGCCCCGCGCCTAGATCCGCGCGAGCTGCCTCGGCCATTCGTCGGCCAGGATCTCGAAGCATCGCGCGGCATGCCGTGGTCCGCCAAACAAGGAGAGCACGACGTTCACCGTCGTCGCGCCCGCCCGCGCCCAGTCCGGCACGGCCGCGAGGCTCGCGCGCAGATCGGCGCGCCCGTCGGCGCCGCGGACGGCGTCGAGATCGCCCTGGATCCCGAGCCGATCCGGGTCGCGCCCCGTCAGGGCGACGTGTTCGCGGAGCCGAACGACGTCGCGACGGAAGCTCTCGAGCGGCGCGTAGGGCGCGGGAATCCAGCCATCGCCCAGCGTCCCGATGCGTTCGAGATTGCGCGCGTGGAGCGCGCCGGCGAACCAGATCGGGACGCCGCCGGGCTGCAGCGGCTTCGGTCGGCACCAGATCCGCTCGAACGAGAAGCTCTCCGAACGAAAGCTCGCGGGCCCGTCCCGCCAGAGCACGCGACAGGCCGCCATCGTATCCGTCAGGATCTGCCCGCGGCGCGCCCACTCGACCCCCGACGCGTCGAGCTCCTCCCGTTGCCAGCCCGTCGAGACGCCGACCTCCATGCGCCCGCCGGACAGCACGTCGAGGGTCGCGAGGGTCTTCGCGAGCAGCGGCGCGGGGCGCAGCGGCGCGATCAGGATCTTCGTCGAGAAGCGCACGCGGGTCGTGACGGCGGCGAGGGCCGCGATCAGGGTCAGGGGCTCGAGCCAGGGCGTGTCGGGCGGGAACGGGAAGGGGCCCCAGGGATAGCGGTCCGTCCGCTCGCCCATCACGACGTGGTCGGTGAAGAGCAGTCGATCGACGCCGGCTGCCTCGGCGAGGCGGGCCTGCGCGAGGAGCTGCTGGATCCCGGCCGCCTCCGCGACGGCGGGGCCGTGGCTCGTCAGCGTGACGGAGAGCGAGGGCTGCGAGGCGGGCCGCGAAGGCGTCATCGCGGTGCCTCGGCGAGGAGCTTCGCGAGCGTCGCGTGGAGATGCACGACGCCGATCTCGTGCGTCCCGATCACGAGATCGGCCGCCGCGCCGGAGGCGAGCCCGCGCTGGATCTTTTCCTGCATCGGGAAATCCTCTTCTCCCGTGACGCGGAGCTGGAGCGCGAAGGCGTCCCGCCAGCGCTTCTCCTCGGCTTCGTTCACGACGGGCCGCGCGGTGTAGAAGCGGGTGTCGACGCGGCAGACGTCGGGCTCGGGAGACTCGAAGCGCCAGAGCAGGGCGTAGTCGCGGGTCGCCGAGAGGAGCGCGTTCGGGGCCAGGTACCACTGGACGGTGGCGTGGGCGACGAGCTGCCAGCTCGCTTCGGGCTGGTCGCGCAGCTCGGCGAGGGTCCGCCGCGCGACGGGAAAGCGCAGCTGGGGACCGATCGGGTCCGCGACCATCGGCAGCGAGAAATAATGCGGGTGCACCGTCTCGCGGTGCAGCGAGAAGACGTGATAGGACTCGAGAAAGGTCTCGAGGAGCAGCTTCCAGTTGGCCTGCCAGCGCCCGCGATGCTCGGCGAAGAAATGGAAGCGCTCGAGACCGAGCGCCTCGAGGTCGAGGGCGACTTCGCCGAGCCAGGTCTCCGCGTCGATCGGCAGGTCGCCTTCCGGGCGGACCAGCACGAGACCGGCGCGTTCGAGACAGGGCAGCGCCCGCAGGCCGAGGGCGCTGCGCGCGCAGCCGGCGTAGCCCGCTTCGCCGAGGGGAATCGCG
>JBIPOQ010000095.1:0-9798 GCA_044379055.1 Myxococcota bacterium | reverse complement strand
GCGGCCTCCGTCCGCCAGCGCCTCGCGACGCCGCGGAGGAAACTCGACTACTTCTTGGCGGCCTTCTTGCGGGTCGCCTTCTTCTTCGTGGCCTTCTTCTTCGTGGCCGCCTTCTTGGTGGCCTTCTTCTTCGTGGCCTTCCGCTTGGAGGCCTTCTTCTTCGCTGCCATGACTGGGTTTCCCCCTTTATCAATCGCTCTTTACGCCTCGGTCGTGCCCGCGCGTCGTACGGCTCCGGATCGACTCCGGCCCCGTCCTGTCACCTCGGTTCGATCCTCTGGCCCACCTGGGTCTCGGGATCGCAGCGAGCCGAGATTCGAGAGGCCTGTTCCCGCCAGGCGGGCTTCGGCGAATCGAGTCTCGTGCGGTCAACTCCTTGGTTGCGGTCCCTTTCGGGATCACGCGCCGGCAACTTGAAGGAAACAAACAATCCTTCTTGTATCGATCCGCAACGATAGAGCGTTTGTTGCGCCCCAGATAACAACACGATGCAAATGCCGTCAAGAGAATTCGCCAAAAAAAACGGACAGATGTCCGATCAACTTGCGATCGACGCGACGCGTTTTCGAGAAACGATGCGCGCGAAGGCGCAGCGCGGGCGCGGTGCGGCGGCGCGACGCGCCACGCGGAAATGGCTTCTACACCGCGAGATTGCAGGCGATGGCGTCGAACACGAAAGGCGGGATGAGACGGCGAACGGGCGGGCGACGGCGTGCGGCGAACGAACGACCGCCCTCGCGCGCAGCGGGCGGCGCGATGCGGGTCCATGGGGCGGGATCGAAAAAAAACGCTCGCGGACGGTCGGAGGGGATCCAGGACCGCCGCGAGCGTGAGAAGAGACGGGGCTACTTCTTGTGCCGCGCGCGCTTCAACAGCTTCCGCTGCTTGTGCTTTCGCATCTTCTTGCGGCGCTTCTTGATCACACTACCCACTGGATATCTCCGTGCTCCGCGCCTACAGCGCCGGTCCGTCAGAATGGAATCGTTCCGCCGTCCAGAGCGCAGTCGACGGAGCGAATGAGCCGGGGCGGGGCCCGAGGCGCGGGGAGGTTTAGAAGCTCGCTCCCGCCGTGTCAAGCGACCCAGGACGGCCGCGCGGGACGACGCCCCGCGATCCCCACGGGTTCGGTGCGTTCAGATGCCGAGCAGGCGATCGACGAAGAGGCTTCGAACGCCGCCGAGCATCCGATTGACGAGATGACGCCGGGGCAGGAAAGGCAGGATCGGAAGCCGGCGGAGCCCGAGCTCCGTGATCGCGTCGCGAATGGCGAGATGGCCCGGATCGATCATCTGGCCCCTTCGGAGATAGCGGAGCGCCTCCGGCCGGCGCCCGACGGAGAGGTAGACCCGCGCCAGGTTCAGATAGAGGTCGGGGTTGAAGAACTCCTGCTTCGCAGCCGACTCGCAGAGCGTGCGGGCCGCCTCGAAATCGCGCGCGCCGAGGGCCATCGCGAGCCCCAGCGTCGAACGGATCTGGGCGTGGTCTGGTGCCGCCGCCTGCGCCTCCCGCAGCACCTCGACCGCCAGGGCGGCATCCCCCGATTCCAACAGGGCCTGCCCGCGCTCGAAAGCCTCGACCGCTCGCGCCGGCAGCTCGCCGCGGCCCGCGGTCGCTCGCGACTGCAGTCCTTCCCCGTCCATCGCCATGACGACCCGAGCTCCCGCCCTTCGCCGGGCATCGCCCGGTCTCGGCGGGACCTATCGGATCGTCAGCGCGATGTCCGAAGCGAAAACTGCCGGACGGGAGAGCACGCCCGACGAACGGCGCCGCAAACGGCCCCGAACGGTCGGACCTGCTCATGAAACGTCATGGAATTGCCGTGTGCGGGAGAGCTCGAGAGGGCGTCGTACGGGGCAGCGGGAGCGCGCACCCGCGAGCGGAGAAGGACTCAGTACTCGATGATCTCGAGGATGTAGCGCTTGCGTTCCTTGCCGCTCGCAGCCGCCATCAGCGTGCGGATGGCCGAGGCGTGCGCCCCGCCCTTCCCGATCACCTTGCCGAGATCCTCTTTCGAGACCCGAAGCTCGAGGACATGCGCATGGTCGCCGACGACTTCCTTGATCTGGACCTCTTCCGGTCGATCGACGAGCGCTTTGACGATGTCTTCGATCAGCTGCTTCATCAAGTTCGGCACCCCGCTCTGTCACTTCGGTCGAGAGATCGACTGGTCTCACTATCGCCCGACCGTCGCGGTCGGTGGATCCGATCGAGAAGTTTCCTTCAAGCGGATCGAGCCGACTGGTCCCGTGGGGATTCGCGGAGCATCCTGCCTGATTGTGACGTGCGCAACAGGTGAAGCCCCCCCAGCTCGGTCTTTTGTACCCGACCCTGTGGAGACCGAATCGGGCTCGGTTCGCCCCGTCGATGGGGCCCCCGAGACGCGGCGACCCGCCGCGGAAGAGAAGATCAGGCGAGACTGCGAAGCGGCATCAGGACGTTCGCCAGGGCGGGCGGCGGGCAGACGGCCTGCCGATCCTGCAAAGCGGGAATGCCCACCCGAACGAAGTGGGTCCGCTCGCTCGCCCGGCTCGCATTGCGGAGCACACGGTCGAGGAAACGCTCGTCGTTGAGCGGCAGGACCGCGTGGGTCACGAGCTCTTCGGCCGCATCGGTCGGATCGAGCAGCTCCCGATAGGTCTGCTCCGAGGCGTCGAGACAGCGCAGCTCGACGACGCGTGCGTCGCCGCCGAGCCTTTCGTCCACGCTCGTCGACCAGGGGGTCCGGAAGACGCGCAGCCCCGCGCCCTCCTCTCGCAACACCAGGGTCTGTCGTCCGAGGAGCGACGGCGCCGCGACGCGCCAGCCCTTCCCTGCCCCGGATTCCTCGGCGCCGAGCACGACCTGGGCGCCACCGGCCTGGGCGATCGCCCGCCCGCTCACGCAGAGGCCTCCCCGGGCCACCGTCCGCTGGAGGACCACCCACTCATCGAGGCCGCCGGACAGCGGATAGCGCCGTTCCCGCGCCCATTCGGGGCTCTGAACGACCTCTCCGATCCGGAAGTCCCGATCGAAGAGCGCGAGCTGCTGGCGCTTGCCGCCGCGAGACAGCCCGATCAGCCAATCGTCGCCGCGGCGGGCGATCTCGAAGGTCGAACCGCCGAGCGGATAGCGCTCGCCGTGGAGGTCCATCGTCGACAGCTCGGCGACGCGCAGCCCGACGTGGACCTCGGGCTCGCGCGGGGGACAGGCGAAGTCGCGAACGGCGGTCTCGGGCCATTCCCATTCACAGGTGTCCGGGACCTCGATCCCGATCTGGATTCCCGCGATCTCCAAGCCCCGCAGCCGTGTCCGACCCATCCGATCCCCTGCCTCCATCGAGCGGCGACCGGAGCGAGCGAAAAGGCTCGACGGACGCCCCTCACGGATCGGCAACTCACCGGCAACCTTGAGCGCAAGATCTCGGAGAACAACGTCTCGGGGTAGAACGCCGCGGGGAATTGGGGTAAAGCCTGAGCGCGCCACCACGAGGAGCGCCCCCCATGGCCCAGACGGTCGTCACGACCCGCATCCTGCGCCGGCTCTTGAAGTCGGGGGCCCATTTCCGTGCCGAAAAGCTCCTCGAGCGCGTCCATCCGGCGGACATCGGGCCGATCCTGAAGGACCTGACGCCGGACGAGATCCGGATCGTGATCGACCTCCTGTTCAAGCACCGCCGCGCCGCGCGCATGCTCCGCGAGCTCCCGCCGGAGATCCTGCCCGAGATCATCGAGGCGGTCTCCGACGAACGGCTCGCCGAGGTCCTCAGCCGACTCGAGATCGACGACATGCTCGAGCTGGTGGGTGCCTTCCCCGAGGATCGGCGCGACGTCGTGCTGCAGCACCTGCCCGCCGCCCGCCGCGACGAGCTGCGGCATGCGAGCCTCTACCCGCCGCATAGCGCCGGCCGCGCGATGACGACGAATTTCGCGGCCCTCGACGAGAAGATGACCGCCCAGGAGGCGATCGACTCGCTCCGCGCGATGGGGCTCAACGCCAGCGATGCCGTGCTCTACCTCTACGTCGTCGACGAGCTCCGCCGTCTGACCGGCGTCGTCCCCATCCGCCGCCTCGTCACGGCGCGCTCGGATACGCCGGTCCGCGACCTCGCGATCCGCGAGATGATCTCGACGCCGCCGGACGCGGACCAGGAGGAGGTCGCCCAGCTCGTCGCCCGCTACGACCTGCTCGCCATCCCCGTCACCGACGTCGACGGCACGATGCTCGGCGTCATCACCGTCGACGACGTGATCGACGTGATCACCGAGGAGGCGACCCAGGACATCTACAACCTCGCCGGCCTCTCCGAGGAGGATCGCATCTTCACCTCCGCGCGGGTGTCGATCCGCAAGCGGCTGCCGTGGATGATCGTCAATCTCGCGACGGCCTTCTCCGCGGGCGCCGTCGTCGGCCTCTTCGAGTCGACGATCGAGCAGATGGTCGGACTCGCGATCTTCCTCCCGGTCGTCGCCGGTGTCTCCGGCAACGGGGGCATCCAGACGCTCACGGTGATCACGCGCGCGATCGCCCTCGGCGAGATCGAGTTCTCGAGCGGCTTGCGGGCGGTGGGCAAGGAGATGTGGGTCGGGCTGGTCATGGGCACGGCCGCGGGGCTGATCAGCGGCGCGATCGCCTATCTGCGCCACGGCAATCCCTACGTCGGGCTGGTGCTCTTCCTCGCGATGATCGTCACGATGGTGACGGCGAGCCTCGTCGGCGCGGCGGTGCCGCTGATGCTGAAGGCGCTGCGGCAGGATCCGGCGGTCGGCTCGAGCGTGCTCGTGACCTTCGCCTCGGACAGCCTGGGCTTCTTCTCGTTCCTGGGGATCGCGACGCTCCTGCTCGACCGCCTCTCTTGAAGCGCGGGCGCTGACGCGCGGGCCTGACGCGCAGCCCCGGGCCGCCCGGCCTCCGGCCCCTAGCGCGGCTTCGGTGCGAAGGCGTAGTTCTCCTCGAGATGGCGAACGATCGCGCGCCAGCCGCTCCGTCCGCTGCCGGTATTGGGATCGAAGAGATGCGGCAGCGCCTGCGAGCTCGGATCGAGAGCGGGTCCGTCGCGTCGCGCGCTGCCCGGCGCCGCCGGGCGCAGCAGGTGGGCGAGCTCGAGCTCGCAGAGGACTTCGCGGACGAGCCGACTCGCCGGCTGGGCCTCGAACCCGGAGACCACGAGGGGCACCGCCGGACTGCGCGAGGCCCGCGCGCGACTGCCCGCCGCTCCGCGCCCGAGTCCCGAGGCCACGAGGAGCGCCGTGCGGATCGGACCCGCCCGGCCCGAGAGCGGCGGAGCGGTCGTGCCGTATTCGCGGTGGAGATACGTGACGATCTCCGCCGACTCGTACATCTGGACGCCGGTGTTCGGATCGATCAGGAACGGGAACTGCTCGCGGCCCCCGAGCCCCTCGACCTCTTCGCGGTAACGCTGTCCGCCCTTCGGGCAGGGCCGAACGAGCACCTCGAGATCGAGGCGGGAGATCGCCTCCCGGACCCGACGACAGAATGGACAGGCCTCGAACTCGTAGAGGACGAGCGGCTCCTTCGGCCGCCGCCCGGGCGCGACGACGCGCCCGCCTGCGCCCCCCCGCAGCCAGGTCGCGATCTGCGCTCCTGCGAGGGCGCGCCGACCGCTCACGGGGCGAGCTCCGCGACCGGCGCCGGTCCGGGCACGATCCGCTCCCAGCCCGCGCCGGTCCGGCGCAGCTCGTAGGTCGGCCAGTATTCGAGGTCGAGCTTCAAGGTGATGACGGCCGGTCGTCCGTCGAGATCGACGGTCTCGAGGCGCACCGCGTCCCCGTCGCGTTTGTCGGCGACGAGGGCGAGGAATCCATCGAGATCGGAGACCGGCGTTCCGTCGACTTCGACGATCCGGCCCGTCGCTTCGAGCCGATAGCGCGTCGCCGGCGAGCCGAACCAGTGGCGCGAGACGTAGACGCCCCCCGGCTCGATCCGATACTGCGCCGCGAGCACGAGATGCGGCGCCTGCAGGAGCGCCCCCGCCCAGAGCACGGCGCGCGTCGTCCCATCCCCCGACATCGGCTGCGGCTCGACCTCGAGCGTCTGCTCGACCCCGTCGCGCAGGACCTCGACGACGGCGCGGCGCCCGCGATCGAGGCGCGCCAGATGGCGCATGCGGGTCACCGGCCGACCGTCGATCGCGAGGATCAGGTCGCCCTCGCGGAAGAGCGCGTCCCCGGGTGTCCCCCGGCTGCGTCGCAGGACCGACAAGACGCGGCGATTCTCGGGATCGGAGCGCTCGATGCGCCGGGCCTGGCGGTCGGTGAGCCCGCGATCGCGGGCATCCGCGAGGGTCAGCGGCTCGAGCTCGAGGCCGACCGTATGCCAGGCGACCGGCTCCCCGCGGCGCAGCGGCTCGATCATCCGCTCGAGGTGCCAGGTCGGGATCGCGCCGAAGAAGCCCTCGGTCGCCGCATCGCTCCCGCTGCTGAACGACGCCCAGAACGCGGTGACCCGGCCGAACCGGTCCGCGAGCACGCCGCCCACGGTCTGCGCCGCCTCCTCGAGGGTCGCGAGCTCGAGATTCGTGTCGCGGAAGCGCGGCGGATGGGTCAGCGGCATCTGCATCGGCTCCCGCCGGGCGATCAGCGTCCGGCGCGACACGACGCGCTCCGTCGAGGTCAGGCCGACCATCCAGACCGGAGCGCCGACTTCGAGATCGACGTCGCGCAGCACCGCGGCCTCGACCTTCGAGTCGCCGATCAACGCCGGGTCGTAGCGGACGACGGCGAGATTGTGGGCCGGATGGAGGTAGACGAGCTCGCCCGGCACCTCGAGCGAGCCGGCGAAGGTGATCGTGATGTCGGCGAGGGCGATGGGCACCGTTTCGCGGTCGACGACGACGAGTCCACGCTCGGTGTCGACGATCAGGCCGGTGCCGTGAAACTGGTCGCCGTGGACCCCGTCGAGGCGATAGGGAATCGAGGTCCGCACCATCACGAGCGAGGAGGCGACCCGGCGGACGGCGAAGGCCCCCTCCGCGTCGAGCCGCGTCGCGCCCGCCGTGACCGCCGGCGCGGGCGGCGGCGCCGGAGACTCGACGCAGGGCCAGTGGCCCGTCGCGTCGTCGCGGCGACAATGGCGCATCGAGAACCAGCGCCGGTCGTTTCGCATCACGGCGACCAGCGGCGCGGACGGCTGGGAGAGCTGGAAGAAGCGGACGGGGAGTCGCGCGTCGTGGGGCTTCGAGGCGAGCACGGCTTCGAAGGTCGCGAGATCGGGAGTCTTCTCGCCGGCGAGCTCGGTGATCACCGCGCGCCGCGGCACCCCGGCCCGCGCGAGCGCATAGCCCGCACTCGCGACGTAGACCCCGCCGACGGCGACCGAGGCGTTGCGCGCCTGGTGGAAGGAGAGCGGATTGAGCACACCGCCGGAATACTCGAGGTACTCGGCCGGCGTGATCGCATGGAGGTCGCCGACCGGGATCTCGACCGTATGGGCCGCACCGGCCCGCTCGAGCTCGAAGACGACGGTTCCGCCGACGGCGTCGTCGAGGGCCGCCTCGATCGGCAGGAACGAGTTCACACGCGCACCGGACACCCCGACGACGACGTCGCCGACCTCGAGCTTCCCTTCCGCCGGCCCGCCCGGCACGACCTCACGCACGACGATCAGCCCCGTGCCCTCCGGAAACGCGGCGCGGACCGCCGCCTCGGTCGGCTCGCTCAGCCCGAGGCGCCGGACCTCGTCGTACGGCTTGTGATCGAAGACGACCTGCACCGTCCCGCGCGCCACGGCCTCGCCGCGACGAACGAGCTCGACCGCCCGCTTCACGCGATCGAGGGGCAGGAAGAAGCTCGACGCGGCGTCGCGTCGCCCGCCGGCGTTGAGCGCGAGGACCTGCCCGTCGATGTCGACGACCGGCGAGCCCGAAGAGCCGCCCGAGGTGCTCGAGGCCGCCTGGATGTAGAACGTGTTGAAATCGTTGAAGGAGGTCGGCCCGTACTCCGGCGCGTCGCGATCGAGGCGGGCGATCGTGCCCGAGAGGATCGAGAGCTTCTCGCCGGCGTCGTTGCCGACGACGCGGATCTCGGTGCCGACGCGGGCGCGCTCGGGGGCGAGCGCGAGGGCCTCGGGCTTCATGAAGCGGACCTGCGAGGGGTCGAACCGGAAGATCCCGAAATCGTGGACGGGATCGCGGTAGACGGCGCGGACCGGGACCTCTTCGTTGTTCTGGAAGACCGCCTCGGCAATGACGGGGGCCGTCGTGACGACGTGGCGATTGGTGAGGATCAGGCCCTGCTTCGCGTCGATCACGAAGCCGGTCGCGGTCGCCGTTCCCGGCGTCGTATCGTCGAACGCGCGGGGCGAGCTGACCCGCAGCACGACGACGGCGCGCGCGATGCGATCGAGGGTGTTCTCCCAGGCGCGCGCCTCGCTCTGGGCGCGGGCCGTCGCCGAGGCGACCGTCAGCAGCGAGAGCCCGAAGATCAGGCCCGCGAGCCTCGCCGCCTGTCCTGCCCGCGTGCTCTTCCCGGATCCTCGTGTCACTCGGACTCTCCCCCCTTCGTCCGTCGTCGTCCTGGCGATCCCGACCCCCTCCGACTGCTCAGGTCTTCGCGCCATCGCCCCGCGCGGCGACCGCCGCCGCCACGAGCCCGGGCAGCACACGGTCGAGATACTGCTTCAAGTACTTCGCGAAGACGTCGACCTCGAGGTGCACGGGGTCGCCCGGCTGGAGCCGCGAGAGGGTCGTGTGGTCGAGCGTGTGGGGGATCAGCGCGACGTGGAAGCGCTCCCCCTCGGCCTCGACGACGGTCAGCGAGACGCCGTCGATCGCGACGGAGCCCTTGTCGACGAGGGCCGGCGCGAGGGCGGGCTCGAGGAGGCGGACGTGGATCTCGACCTCGTGGCCCCGGCGGACGACCTCTTCGACGCGGCCGAGCCCGTCGACGTGGCCCTGGACGAGATGGCCGTCGAAGCGGGCGCCGGCGCCCATCGCGCGCTCGAGGTTGACGAGATCGCCGGGCGCGAGCCGGTCGAGGCGCGTGCGCGAGAGGGTTTCGGGGATCGCCTCGAAGGTGTGGACCGGCCCCTCGATGCGGGTCACGGTCAGGCAGACGCCCAGCACGGCGATGCTGTCGCCGAGCTTCACGCCGGCGGAGATCGGGCCGAGATCGATCCGGAAGCGTGTCAGGTCCGGCAGGCGCTCGATGCCCTCGATCCGACCGACGTGCTCGACGATGCCGGTGAACATCAGCCGCCGAATCGCCGGTCGATTTCGCGCTTCATCCGATCGCGGACCTGCCCGTAATTCGCATCGAGCTCGATCGGCGGATTCGGATGCTCGGAGACGATGCCCTCGAGCTGCATCGAATGATAGGCGAGCTTCGAGTCGACGAATTTGAGGCCGTGGGCCGTCGAGATGACGACGACCTGATCGCTCTTCTTCACGAGCCCACGCGCCTGGAGCTTGCGCAGGGCGACGAGCGCGACCCCGGTATGCGGGCAGTTGAACAGGCCCGTCCGGTCCGCCTTCGCGCACTCCTCCATGATCTCCGACTCGGAGGCCTGCTCGACGACGCCGTCGTAGCGGCGCAGGGCGTCGACCGCCTTCTCGTAGGAGACCGGATTGCCGATCTGGATCGCCGAGGCCACGGTCTTGCGCGCCGCGATCGGCTCGAAGACCTCGAAATCGCGCTGATAGGCGAGATAGAGCGGATTCGCCGCCTCGGCCTGGCCGACGCAGATGCGCGGGCGCTTCGTGATCAGCCCGAGGGAGAAGAGCATGTCGATGCCCTTCGCGAGGGCCGAGACGTTGCCGAGGTTGCCGCCCGGGATCACGAGCCAATCCGGCATGCTCCAGTCGAG
>JBIPOQ010000592.1:0-2678 GCA_044379055.1 Myxococcota bacterium | reverse complement strand
CGTCGCCGAGGTCCGTCTTGCTGGCGATGCACGCTGGGTCGAGATCGCCGCCACGCCGCTGCGCTCCGGCGACGGGACCCGGGACGACGATTCCGTCGAGCTCGAGCTGCGATTTTCGGACGTGACGTCGCGGGTCGGGGAGGAGATGCGTCTGCGCGGCGCGCTCGCCGAAGAGCGCGCGGTCGCGCGATTCGCGGGCGAGCTCGCCCGGTGGGCGGACGCGGGTCTCGAGGAGGCCCTGGCGGCCGGTCTCGAGCGGATCGCGCTCCAATTCGGTGCGGATCGTGCGACCCTCGTCGAGGCCGGGAGCCCGCTCGAGCCGGGGGCCAGGACCTTGCGCGCGACCGTGCCCGGCTCGTGTCCGCAAAAGGCCCTCGAGCTCGCCTTTCCCGAGTCGAGACCGGGCTGCGATGCGGAGCGTCTGCTCGAGCGACACGCTGAGCTGATCGGGGCGCTGCTCGTCCGCCGGGAGCGCGAGCGCAACGTGCGCGCGGTCGAGGCTCGCTTCCGGGCGCTCGCCGACCACAGTCGCGATGGCATCTGCGAGATCGGCGACGACGCGCGGATCCTCTATGCGAGCCCGAGCTTCGGGGCGCTCTGCGGGGCCGAGCCGGATGCACTCGTCGGCTCGGAGTTCCTGACGCGGGTCGAGGTCGACGATCGGCGAAGGGTCGCCCAGCTGCTGCGACCCGGGGCCCATGCGCGGCGCCGGGGCGCGCTCGTCTATCGCCTTCGATCGAGCGAGGGCCGACCGCTCGTCGTCGAGTCGACGGCCCGCGAGTTCGAGGGGCCCGACGCGCGGCCGCGGATGGTCGTGACGACGCGGGACGTGACCGAGCGGGAACGGGCGCGGGTCGCCCTCGAACGCCAGATCGAGCTCGAGACGAAGGTCGCCGAGCTCTCGCGGTTCTTCATCGACCTCGACGTCGACGAGACGAATGCCGGACTCGAGAGTCAGCTCCCGGTCGTGGCCGGGCTCGCCGAGGCGCAGCATTGCTGGCTCTACTCGTTCACGACCGGGAAGGGCAGCCCCGAAGGCTTCGATTGGTGGCGAGAACGCGTGCCGGGGCGGGAGCCGATCCCCCTCGAGCGCGCGGTCGCCAGCTTCCCGTACTCGACCCAGCTGATCCAGGCCGGACAGATCTACCACGTCCCGAGCCTCCACTCCCTCCCGCCCGACGCCGAGCCCGAGCGCGCCGATCTGCTGGAGCGCGGCGTCCTTTCGATGCTCGGCATCCCGATCATGTCGGGCGGACGGTTCGTCGGCTTCCTCGGCTTCGAGAACTACGAGCGCGAGACGCACTGGTCGGAAGAGACGATCATGCTGCTCCGGCTGGTCGGCGAGATCTTCTACTCCTGCCTGCGTCGCCGCCGGGCCGTCGAGGATCTGCGCGCGAGCGAGTCCCAGCTGCTCCAGGCCCAGAAGATGGAGGCCGTCGGCACCCTCGCGGGCGGGATCGCGCACGACTTCAACAACCATCTCGCGGTCATGCTCGGCAATGCGCGCTTCCTGCGACAGGAGGTCCAGGCCGAGCCCGACGTGATCGCCGCGATCGAGGATCTGGAGCGCTCGGCGGACCACTGCGCGAAGCTGACCCGTTCGCTGCTCGCCTTCTCGCGCCGCAGCCCCGTCGAGGTCGTGCCCGTCGAGGTCGTCGACGTCGTGCGCGGGGTCGAGGGGCTCGTCCGGCCGCTCCTGCCCTCGAACTTCCAGCTCGAGACCGAGCTCGATGAAGCGGTCGGCGCATTCGCCGTCGACCAGGTGCAGATCCAGCAGGTCCTCGTCAACCTGCTCGTGAACTCGCGCGACGCGATGCCGGCGGGCGGCGTGATCCGGATGGGGGCCGAGCGGCGTCGGCTCCGGCCCGAAGAGATCGCCCTCGAAGGGCTCGATCCGAATCGCGAGTACGTCGTGCTGAGCGTCTCGGACTCCGGCTGCGGCATGGACTCCGAGACCCTGCGGCGGGTCTTCGAGCCCTTCTTCACGACCAAGCCCGTGGGCCAGGGCACCGGGCTCGGGCTCGCGATGGCCTACGGCATCGTCCGACAGAGCGGTGGCGCCATCGCGATCGACAGCCGGGTCGGGTTCGGCTCGACGGTGCGGGTCTTCCTGCCGGCGTTGCCGCGGGAGACGCTCGCGGACGAGACGACTGCGGTCGAGACGTCGTCGCGCGGGACGCTCGGCCGGGTGGCCCTGCTCGAGCCGGATCCGATCGCCGCGCGTTCGATCGAGCAGGCGCTCGCCACCGCCGGCTGGCAGGTCGACGTCCTCGAGTCGCCCGAACGGGTCGCCGAACGCGTGCGGCGCGCCTCGGCGGCGGTCGACTGGATCGTCGCTTCGATCCCGCGACTCGCCCCCTCCTCGGATCGCTTCGCGGAGGCGGTGCGCGGGGGCCTGTCCGGGCCGCCCGTCGTCGTGGTCACGGCCGCCGATCACGCGGTCGTCGCGCCCACGGAGTCGGGGGTCCACGTCCTGCGCCGGCCCTTCGCGCCGGAAGCGCTGTGCGATCTCCTCGCCCGTCGCCGGAAGAACGCCCGCGCGGGGTGAGACGTGGACCGAAGACTGCACCTCTTCCAACGAACCGCTTCGCCCGTCGGCTGATCCATCGCTCGATTCACCTAGACCGCATACTTCGCCCGATGCGACGCACAGCGGGCGATCGCCCGCGTCGGAATCC
>JBIPOQ010000591.1:0-2683 GCA_044379055.1 Myxococcota bacterium | reverse complement strand
TCCAAACCTGGAACTCTTTTCCACAATCTTTGAAAAAGCAGGGCCACCTCCGGCTACGTTTGGGTCACTCTCCAGCGCGAACGGGGCAGTCGGTGAGAGAACACGGTTTGACGGAGAGGTCGGGGAGCCTTCTGTGGCGAAAAGCATCCGGCTGATCGAATGGGGATTGGAGCGCCCGCGCTGATGTCCGACCGCGTCAAGGTCCTCGTGATCGACGATGACCCGAGCATTCGTGATTTCCTCGAGACCCTGGCGACGCGCCAGGGCTATGGGGTCCACACCGCATCCGACGGCGAGTCCGCCCTCGCGAGCCTCGACCGCACGCGCCCCGACCTCATCACCCTCGACACGGTTCTGCCTGGCATGGACGGCCTCGAGACCCTCCGCCGGATCAAGCAGCGCATGCCCGAAGTGCCCGTGATCATGCTCTCCGGCCACGGCCAGGCGCGTACGATCGTCGAGGCGATGCGGCTCGGCGCTTCGGACTTTCTGCGCAAGCCCTTCGAGGTCGAGGAGCTCGAGGTCGCCTTCCGCAAGGCGCTCGAGAACCGTGCCCTCGAAGAAGAGGTCAAGCACCTCCGCGGCCGCGTCCGCAGCGAGGTCGACGCGCTGCTCCTCGGCGGCGACAACCCGCGCATGCGCGAGGTCCGCGAGATCATCGAGCAGGTCGCCGACACGGACATCACGGTCCTGATCCGCGGCGAGAGCGGCACCGGCAAGGAGGTCGTCGCCCGCGCGCTCTTCCAGCTCGGGAACCGCCGCAGCCGCCCCTTCGTGAAGGTCAACTGTGCGGCGCTGCCCTCGGAGCTGCTCGAGAGCGAGCTGTTCGGCTTCGAGAAGGGTGCGTTCACCGGGGCCCAGAAGCGCAAGCTCGGCAAGTTCGAATACGCGAACCAGGGCACGATCTTCCTCGACGAGATCAGCGAGATGGCCCCGGGGCTCCAGGCGAAGCTCCTGCAGGTCCTGCAGGACGGCGAGTTCTCCCGTCTCGGCGGCGAGGCGGACGTCCGCGTCGACGCGCGCATCATCGCCGCCACCAATCGCAACCTCGAAGAGGCCGTCGCCAAGGGCGAGTTCCGCGAGGATCTCTACTACCGGCTCAACGTGGTCACGATCCAGATTCCGCCTCTGCGCGAGCGGATCGACGCCGTTCCGCTGCTCGTCGAGCATTTCCTCGGGATGTACAACGCGCAGTACAACAAGTCCGTCGAGAAGCTCTCGACCGAGACGATGCGCGTGCTCATGAACTACCACTGGCCCGGCAACGTGCGAGAGCTCGAGAACATGATCAAGCGGATGGTCGTGCTCGGAAACGAGCAGACCGTGCTCCAGGAGATCGGCCAGCGCGGTCTCCCCGCCGTCTCCCGCCCGGTCGAGGACGACGTCGACCTCGCGGCGCTCGGCGCCGATCTCTCCGCCGGACGCGATCTCGACCTGAAGGCGATCGCGAAGCGGGCGGCGCAGATCGCGGAGAAGAAGGTGATCGAACGCGTGCTCGCCCAGACGCGCTGGAATCGGAAAGAGGCCGCCGAGCGGCTGCAGATCAGCTACAAGGCGCTGCTCTACAAGATGAAGGAGAACGGGCTCAGTGACGGTCGTTAGTCCCGTTTCGAACGAGGGGGTCGCGATGCATCTGGATCGACGCAATGGACGAGGGCGCCTTTCGTGCCTGCTCGGGCTCTTCGCGCTCGCGTGGGGGCTGGGCTGCGCGGGTCGCGGGGCGACGCCGCCGCCCGAGGACGAGCCCGGCGAGCGCGAGGAGTACGTGATCGGGATCCCGGACGTGCTCAAGATCGTCGTCTGGCGCAATCCCGAGCTCTCCGTCGAGGTGCCCGTCCGGAGCGACGGCAAGATCTCGGTGCCCCTCGTCGACGACGTCCAGGCCGAGGGCCTCACGCCCGAGGAGCTGAAGGAGGTCCTGACGGAGGCCCTCGCCGAGTTCGTGACGGCCCCCGACGTGACGGTCGTCGTCCAGCAGACCAACAGCCACACGGTGACGGTCGTCGGCGGCGTCGCCCGGTCCGGCCAGATCGCCCTGACGCGTCAGATGCGCGTCGTCGAGGCGATCGCCACGATGGGCGGCTTCAGCCCCTTCGCCAAGAAGGATCGCATCAAGATCATCCGCGACAAGCCGGGCGGCGGCACGGACGAGTACGTCTTCAACTACGGCGCCTACAGCGCGGGCAAGGCGCCGGATTCGAACCTCCTGCTCCGCCCCGGCGACACGATCATCGTACCGGAATAGCCGAGGCGCGAGATGCAACGGGCGCGCTTCTGCGCATTGTGGGGACTCGGGATGTTGTTGGCGGCGTCGTCGACACGGGCGGGACAGGTGGAGCTGTCCGTCGAGGGGAGACTCGGCGGGGAGAGCAACGTGTTCCGTTCGGACGACGTTCCCGAGCAGGATCTCGATCCGGTCTCGGACGGGATCTTCGACATCTCGCCGCGCGTGGGATTGCGTGATCAGAACGACGATTTCAACTACGCCGCTCACTATCAGCCGACCTATCGCACGTTCATCGAGACGTCGGGCATCGATGGTGTGGACCATTCCGCGAACGGGAGCGCCGGCTGGTCCATCACCGCCATCGATCGGGTCGAGGCGACGTTGTCCTACTACAACGGTCGCCAGTACCTCAGCGGTCCGACGGGTACGGGGACGTCCCAGACCTTCACGGTGAAC
>JBIPOQ010000590.1:0-2684 GCA_044379055.1 Myxococcota bacterium | reverse complement strand
CGAGCTCGATCCCGGCAACGCCGAGGCCCTCGACTACATGCGCGACGCCGATCGTCGCACGCGTCCGCGGGCGAGCGAAGGGCCGGCACGCTCACTGCTCGACGATGCCCGACGGCTCCTCCACGACGAGAACGCCGAGGCCGCCCTCGAGCTGCTCGCGAGCGCGCCCGGCGTCCGCAGCTTCGAGGTCGAGGCGATGGTCGAGCTGCTGCGGGCCCATCTGTTCAGTCGCTACCGCGCCGAGCTCGGCGACCTCTCGGTCGTCCCGCGGCTCAAGGCGGGCGGGGCGGCGGATCTGCAGAGTCGCAACCTGCCGCCCTCGGCGGGCTTCCTGCTCTCGATGGTGGACGGTCTGACGCCGCTCTCCGATCTGGTCTCGGTGTCGGGCATGGACCGCTTCGAGGCGCTGCGCTCGGTCTGTCGCATGCACGGGGCAGGCATCCTGGAGTTTTCGTCATGAGCAGCGCGGAAGAGATCTCGCTCCTCGGCCATCTCGATACGCCGATCCTCGTCGGCGATCCCGAGGGCCACGTCGTCTACGCCAACCCGAGCTTCCGCAAGCGCTTCTGTCCGTCCGGCGAGGATCCGACGGGAGCGGCGCTCGCGAGCGTCTTCGGCGGCGGCGCCCGCGAGGCGGTGCTCAAGGTGACGGCCGAGGTCCTGCAGCGGGGCCAGGCCTCCCGGCTCCAGATCCGCGAGGGCGGTGTCGGGTACGTCGGGCTCGCCTCGCCGATCGAGGCCGAGGACGATCGCGTCGGCGTCGTCATGGTCATGCTCGAGGAGCAGTCGAACGAGGATCATCTCGCGGGCCTCGCCGAGGAGCTCGCCGATCCGATCGGCGACGCCCTGCGCGGGGTCGCCCGGGTCCTCGAGGCGTCGGGGAATCCGATCGCCGACGAGCTCCGGGCTCCTCTCGAGCGGAGCCTCCAGGCCCTCGAGACGGCCCAGAAATGGCTGCGGGAGCTCCAGCTCGCCATCCGGGGCGGCAAGACGCAGCAGGGTCGCTTCGACGTCGCCGCCTCGATCCTGCGGACCGCCGATCGACTGCGCAGCGAATCGGAACACGAGCTCGCGCTCGAGGTGTTGATGCCGCCCAACCTGCCGCGCGTCGCGGGCACCGCCGTCGTGTTCGAGCGCGCGCTTCTCCAGCTGCTGCGTCGCCGCATCGCGGAGGCGTCGCCGGGCCTGTCGCTGACGCTGCTCGCGCGGGCCCTCGGCGGCGAGGCCGCGCGGGGCGTGATCGTGTCGGTCGCCGACGTGCCCGAGGCGGATCGTCGCGGAGGCACCGGACATCCGCCCGAAGCCGTCCAGCAGGCCATTCAATCGATGGGGGGCGAAGTCGTCTGCGTCGAGGATTCGCTCCTCGGCCGCGTGACCTCCCTGCGCCTCGCCGTCGCCGGGGCCTGAGCCCCGCCCGCTCGCCCTGCGGCCGGTCGACAGCTCTGCTCAAGGCCGCGACTCTTCAGTCCGATCCGCGACTTGGGGACGCGTTTGCGTGCGCGCGGTCGGCCGGAGGTCGGACGGCGCGAACGGATCGGAAGGGGGAGACGATGGCGGAAGGAGACCTGCGGGCACCGATTCCGGTGCTGCTGGTCGGGGAGGGCGCGAGTCGGGTCGAATCGGCCCTCAGCGCCGGTCTCGCCGCCGCGGGCCAGGCGGGCCGCTTCTCCTGTGCCGCCTTCGCCACGGTCGAGGCGGCGGCGAACGCATCCGCCGGTGCGAGCCAGCTCGTCCTGATCGCCCTCGGTCCCGCCGCCGACCGCATCCTCGACAGTCCGTCCTGGTCGCCCTGGGAGGGCGCGGGCGCGACGATGGCGCGCATCGCGATGAGCGACGCGTCGCCGACCGTCGACGATGGGGCGGAGGTCCCGGTCGAGGTCGGTGGGCGGATCGTCTACCGGCTGCCCTTCGCCCAGGCCGAGGCGCTGCCGATGGCGACGATCGTCGTGGCGCAGCTCCTCGAGGCGGAGGCCGCGCGGGCGGAGCTGAGGGCCCAGCTCGAGACCGAGCGCGCCTGCGTGCCGCTCGCCTCCTGTCTCGACCCGGGCAAGCTCTATTCGATGACCCTCGAGCTGCTGCTCGACCGGCTCGGCGCGCGCCGCGGCATCGCGCTCTTTTCGCCGAGCCCGGCCCCGCGCGAGGCGGGCGTCGTCGCGCGCGGCTTCGACGAGCCCGTGCGAGACCGGCTCTGCCCCATGCTCGTCGACGAGAAATCGCTTGCCGCGTCCCTCGGACAGGGCGAGCTCGGGGTCGTGCCCTGGGGCCCGCTCCACCATGTCCTCGGCCGGATCGGGCTCGAGTCCCCGGGCGCGCTGCTCTCGGTGCCGCTCCGGGGCGGGGACCGGGAGCTCGGCCACGTCTGGATCCTGGCCGACGGTCGGCGCTTCGGAGAGCTCGATCTGGCCGCCGCCCAGACGATCCGGGGCCGGGCGAACGCCGCCCTCGCGACGGCCGAGCGCTACCACCACGCCAAGGAGCGCGCCTTCATCGACGACGTGACGGGCGTCTACAACGCCCGCTACCTGCTCGCGACCGCGGACAACGAGATCCAGCGCGCGGCCCGGTACGGCAATCCGCTCTCGGTGCTCTTCCTCGACCTCGACCGCTTCAAGTCGGTGAACGACGTCCATGGCCATCTGGTCGGCTCGGACACGCTGCGCGCCCTCGCGCGGCTCCTCTCGGAA
>JBIPOQ010000589.1:0-2685 GCA_044379055.1 Myxococcota bacterium | reverse complement strand
GGCGCGCCAGGATCGGATCCCGATCGGACGCGAGCGCGAGCGCCGCTTGATAGGCGAGGACGGCGCGGCCCGGGGCGTCGAGCTCTCTCTCGAGAAGCGTCGCGCGCTCGAGCTCGACGCGCAGGCGCTCGCTGCGGTCGGTGTGGAGCAGGAGCTCCTCGTCGAGGGCGCGCAGCGCCGCCTCGGATCGGCCGGCCGCGCGATGGAGAGCGGCCTGTCGCGCCCAGAGCCCGGGATCGTCGGCGCGTTCGGCGCGCAATCGGAGGAGCCAGGGAAGCGCCGCGTCCGGCTGGAGCTTCGCGGCGGCGAGGGCCAGTCCCTCCTCGAGCAGCGTCTCGCGCGCGGTGCCGGTCGCGCTCTCGGCTTCGGCGGCGAGACAGTCGAGGGCCGCGGGCCAGCGCTCGAGGGCGACCAGTCGGCGGCGCAGTTCGCTTCGCGCGCCGGGGAGACCGGGGTCGAGGGCGAGGGCGCTGCGCAGATCATCGATCGCGACCTCGTGGGATTCGGGCGTCGCGCCGGCGAGCCGTCCCCGTCGCTCGAGGCAGCGAGCGCGGACGTCCGTCGGCAGCGGCAGGGCGAGGGCGCGGTCGAGCAGCTCGCGCGCCCGAATCGGATCCTCGCTGCGCGTCGCGAGCGAGACGGTGAGATCGAGGGCTTCCTGGTGGTGCGGGATGCAGGCGAGGATGCGTTCGAGGTGGGGCAGCGCGTGGTCGTTTTCGGCGGGATCCGCGGCGTAGAGACGGGCGACCCGCAGGCGCAGCGCGAGCTCGGTCTCGGCCGGCACGAAGGCGAGTCTTCGCTCGAGGAGCTCGATCAGGGGCTCGCGCTCGCCGAGGCGCTCGTAGAGGTCGATCAGCGCGTCCTCGATCTCCGGATCGCCGGGCGTGTCGGCGAGGGCGGCGCGATAGCTGTGGGCCGCTTCTTCGAGCTCCCCGAGGCTTGCGGCGACGCGGCCCAGACGGATGCGCCAGGGTCGGCCTTCTCGATCGTTTCCGCCCCGCGCGAGGACGTCGCGACAGAGGACCGCGAGCGCGCGCGCTCCGTCGGGGCCGGGCCTGCGCTCGAGGATCTCGGCGAGGGGCTCGGCGACCTCGGGGACGGCGCCGCGCGTCGCCCGGACGGCTTCGAGCAGCGTCGCGGCGCGCGCGTCGTCCGAGAGCTCCCGGCCCCAGACGCGCGCGAGCCGGAGGCGGAGCTCGTCGCGATCTGCGCTGCGCACGTCGTCGAGGCAGTGCAGATGGCCGTCGAGCACACGCGCCACGTCGGCCGGACGCCGCTCCTGCTCGTAGTGGCGGACGAGGACCTCCACCGCTTCGGCATGGCTCGGGTCGAGCTCGAAGGCGCGCTCGTAGTGGCCGATCGCCTCCCGGGCGTCGGTGCCGTTCGGTCGGCGCGCGCCATCGAGCAGCAGACGTCCGATCGCGACGCGGAGCGCGAGCTCGCGTCGGGGCGCGGGGACGCTCGAGAGCTCGGCCTGGGCGACGCGGAGCCAGTCCGCCGGGCGCTCGAGGACGCGCATGTAGAGGTCCTGGAGCTGTTGCCAGACGGGCACGCGCTCGGGATGCGCTGCGGCGATCGCCTCCAGCTGCGTCGCGCAGCCGGCGGGATCGTGGAGCTGGTCGCGGCAGATCTCGGCGATGCGTTCCCGCAGCGGGGTGCGCTGATCGCTCGGGGTCGCGGTGAGTCGGTCGAGCAGGAGTCGATGGAGTCGGGGCCACTGTCCCGTCGCCTCGCAGAGCGCTTCGAGGCGTGCGCGGGCGAGCACGCTGGCGGCGGAGTCGGGCAGGGTCCGCAGGATCTGCTCGTACACGTCACAGGCTTCGTTCGGCTGGCCGAGCACCTCCTCGAGCAGCTGCGCCCGCTCGAGGTCGTAGGGCGCCCGCGCGATCGGACGCGTCTCCCAATCGGCGCGTCGGGCGAGCAGGTCGCAGAGCCCGGCGGCATCGTGGCCCGCGCGCAGGGCGCGTTCGAGGAGCGTCAGGACCTCGTCGTCGCCGGGATTCCGTTCGAGGTGCTTCGAGAAGATCGCGGCTGCGGCTTCGCAATCGCCGAGCGCATCGAGCAGGAGACGACCCCGCCGCAGATCGAGCGCCTGCGCGGCCGGCGTCTCGTCGCCGAGTCGTCGTCGTTCTCGTTCGAGGAGGGCCACGAGCTCGTGATGTCGCCCCGCGAGCTCGAGCAGGCTCTCGAGCGCCTGGACCGCGTCGGACGGCGGGGAGGGGAGGTCGAGGATCCGCCAGCGCACGGCCACGGCGGCCTCGAGGTCTCCGATCGGATCCTGGAGCAGCGCGGCGAGGCGGGTCAGCGGCTCCGCTCGTCGATCCTCGGGAAGCCGTTCGGCCCAGGCGCGCAGACAGCGGGCCTGATCGAGGGGTCGTCCCAGTCGATGATGGGCGTCGGCGAGGGCCGCAAGGGTCTCGATCCGGTCGGGCTCGCCCAGGAGGGCGGCTTCGAGGGACTCGACCGCAGCTTCGGGATTCCCCTGCTCGACGAGGAGCTCGGCGCGACGGTGCAGTCGACGACTGCGCTCGGCGCCCGAAAGCAGGGGCGCCAGTCGAGCGAGGGACTGGATCTCCTCGCTGGGCAGGCCGAGCTGCGCTTCGAGGTCGACGCGCTTGGCGAGCAGGGCGATCGAATCGGGACCGGATCCGGTCGCACGGACCGCCCAGGTATGGGCGCTCGGCA
>JBIPOQ010000588.1:0-2686 GCA_044379055.1 Myxococcota bacterium | reverse complement strand
AGCAGCCCTCGCCCTATTCGAAGATCGAGATCGCCGCGGTCGGCTCGACCTGGGAGGAGGTCGAGCGCGAGCTCGGCCTCGCGCCCGGCAGCCTCGTCTCGACCGTCGAGGTCTACAATCGCCACGCGGAAAAGGGCGAGGATCCCCTGTTCCACAAGGACGCGAGCTGGCTCAAGCCCCTCGACGAGCCGCCGTTCGCGGCCCTCTCCTGTCATCTCAAGCAGGCCTACTACCCGTTCTTCACGCTGGGCGGCCTGCGAGTCCGACCGACGGGCGAGGTCCTGACGGTCGATGGCGATCCGATTCCGGGGCTCTACGCCGCGGGTCGGACGGCCTGCGGCCTCCCGCGTTGGGGCAAGGGCTACAGCTCGGGCATGTCTCTCGGCGACTGCACGTTCTTCGGCCGCAAGGCCGGCCGACAGGCCGCGACCCACCCGCTCGACTGATCGAGCGTTCGCCTAGACGACGCGATTCGCGACGGCCTCGCCCCGCTGCCAGGCCCGGATCGCGTCGATCAGGATCTGGCCCATGCCGAGGCGCGCCTCGACGGTGGCGCTCCCGATGTGCGGGACCATGAAGACGTTCTTCAGGTCGAAGTACTCGGGATGGATCGCCGGCTCACCGGCGAACACGTCGAGACCCGCGGCGTAGACCTGGCCTGCCTGGAGCGCGTCGATCAGCGCGCGATCGACGACGAGATCGCCGCGCGCGATGTTCACGAGAATGAGCCCCGGCCGCGCCGCTCCGAGCAGCTCGGCATTCACGATCCCCCGCGTCTCGTCGGTCGCGGGACAGGCGAGCACGAGCACGTCGACCTCCCGGGCGAGCGCGGCGAGCGTCGGTCGATACTCGGCGCCGAGGGCGAGCTCCGGCGCGAGCGGCCTTCGATTGCAGTAGAGGATGCGCATCCCGAAGGCGCGTGCCCGCGCCGCGATGCGCCGACCGATGTCGCCCATCCCGAGGATCCCGAGCGTCCGGCCCGAGATCTGGCGGCCGACGAGCTGGCTCGGATGCCAGCCATGCCAGGCCCGCTGGCGCAGGAGATCGATGGCCTCCTGCCCGCGCCGCGCCGCGCCGAGCATGAGGAAGATCGCGTTCTCCGCGACCGAATCGGCGAGCACGCCCGGCGTGTTGAAGACGGCGAGGCCCCGCGCCCGGGCCGCGGGCAGATCGATGTGGTCGGTGCCGACCGAATAGGTCGCGAGCACGCGGACGCTCTCCGGGAGGGCCCGGATCGCCTCCTCGCGCATCGGCACGTCGAGCGAGAACGCGACGCCCTCGAAGCCCCCCTCCGACGCCCGGAGCTCGGCGAGGGGATCCTTCGTCTCGGCGAAGCGCGCCTCGAAGGCGGCCGAGAAGGCCTGCTCGACCGGCTCGATGAAGCGCGAGGCGACGAAGAGCCTGAAGGGCCCGGACCGGTTCGCGGGTCGACTCTCCATGCCCACAGCCCTCCCCGTCAGGCGATGCCCTCGACCTCGACCGGCGCAGGCTGTCGGGCCGGTGCCTTGCGCCTGCGGAATCGCTCGAGCCCGAGGTAGAAGACGGGCACGATGAGCAGGGTCAACATCATCGACGTGAACATCCCCGCCGCCGTCGCGACGCCCATCGGCGCCCGCGTCTCGGCACCGGGACCGATGCCCATCGCCGACGGCAGCACGCCGAAGATCATCGAGAGCGCCGTCATCAGGACCGGGCGCATGCGGATCGGTGCGGCCTTCCGCATCGCCTCCTTCGCCGTCATGCCCTCGTTCTGCAGCTGATTCGCATAGTCGACCAGCAGGATCGAGTTCTTCGTCACGAGACCGATCAACAACACGATGCCGATCATGCTGAAGAGGTTCAGCGACATGTCGAAGATCCAGAGTCCACCGAGCGCCCCGACCATCGAGAACGGGAGCGCCGCCATGACGATGAGGGGCTGCGTGAAGCTCTCGAACTGCGCCGCGAGCACCATGTAGATCACGAGCACCGCGAGCACCATCATGACCATGAACTGCTGGCCCGATTCGCGCATCGCCTCGGCATCGCCCGTGAGCCGGAGCGCGAGCGTCGAGGGCAGGATCTCGTCCGCGATGCGCTGTGCCCGCTCGACGGCGTCGCCGAGCGCGATGCCCTCGAGGCTCGCCATGACCTTGACGCTGCGCTCACGGTCCGTGCGCGTGATGGAGGCGGCCGTGGCCCCCCGTTCGACGGTCACGAGATTGCGCAGCTCGACGAGGTCGCCGTTGCGCGCGCGAACCCAGAGGTCGCCGATCGCCGAGAGGTCGTCCCGGGTCCCGTTCTCCATGCGCATGCGCACGTCGTGGCGCTCTTCGCCGTCGCGGTAGCTCGCGATGTCGAGCCCGCCGATCATGGCGAGCACGGTATCCGCGACGGTCTGCGCGTCGACGCCCAGCGCCGCCGCCTTGTCCCGGTCCGGGACCACGCGCGCTTCGGGAAGCCCGACCCGCAGACTCATCTCCATGTCGACCATGCCGCCTTCGGCCTCGAGCCGCTCGATCATCTGGCCCGCATAGCGGTCGAACTCCTCGAGCGAAGCGCTGCCGACGATCTCGACCTCGAACTCGCGGTCCGACGAGCCCATGGGATCGACGACCGAGAACTCCTGGCCCGGGATCTGCGAGAGCGCCTTGCGCGCCTCGACCATGATCTCCTGGGCACTGCGCTTGCGATCCTTCGCCGGGTA
>JBIPOQ010000587.1:0-2690 GCA_044379055.1 Myxococcota bacterium | reverse complement strand
CGGCGCGTCTCTGGCGTCGCATGCGCCGACGAGCCCGCTGAGCACGATCCAGGCTGCCCACGCGGTCGCACGCGTCAGAAGGCCCACTGCCAGCCCGTCGTGAGCGACCAGTCCTGCTCGAGCTGGGGGCCGTCGAGATCCTGATGGATCGGAATCGCCGCCTCGATCGCGAGGCGGTGGCCCTCGAAGCCGGGGATCGCGAACGCGAGACCCGGCCCCAGCAGGAAGCGCGTCCCGCCGCGGGCCTTGCCGTTCTCCGCCGGGCTCACGATCGGGTCGAGGCCGCGATCCCTGCGACGGAGGTTGTTCTGCTTCTGCCACTGCACGCGCAGCGAGGCCGAGACCCCGTCGATCAATCGCACGCCGCCCCAGAGCGACGCCTCGAAGCGGCTGCCCTCGCGATAGTCGAGGCCGTTCTCCGCGAGCGGGTGTCGGCCCACCGCCTGCCCGCCCCAGGAGAGCCAGTCCCGCTCGCCGCGATAGGTCCAGCCCCACTCGAAATCGACCGTGCCGTTGCCGAGCTGCAGGTCGTAGGGGAGCCGACGCCCGTCGCCGTCGCGCTTGCGGTAGTTGCCGCTCGGGGCGTCGAGGGCGATGTGGACATGGGACGACTCGCGGCCCTTGCGGATGAAGGGGACGACCAGGGCGAGCGCGATGTCACCGACCCCTTCGGTCTGATCGCGGCGTCGGTCACCGGTCGCGCCCTCGATCGTCTCTAGATCGCGCACCAGGAACGGGACCTGGAGGACGAGGGTCGTGCGCGGATGCGGGGCATAGGCGACCTCGATCCGATGCGTCGTCAGGTCGAGGGCGCGGGGCGTCTCGGTATAGGTCGGATCGACCGAGTTCGCGCGCACGAAGCCCGGCCCCGTGTCGCGATCGGACCGCAGCAGCCCCTGGAGCTTCGTCCGCTGGTACTGATACCCGATGCGCAGACGCTGGCCTTCGAGGGGCTCGGCGAAGCGCGTGCCGATGGGGGGCGGGGGCGCGCTGCTGGGCGCGGCGTCGGATCCGCTCGGCTCGGCGTCGCTCGGCTCCGTCGCCTCGGCCCGGGCGAAAGAGGCCGCCAGGAAGATCAGGCCCGCGATGCGGAACGCGCGAGGCCAGCGACCCCGAGCGCGTCCCCGCTCGGCGCCCCCACCGTCGTTCCGGCGTCCCTGATCGCATCGACCTCGCTGCACCGGCGCAAGCTAGAAGACGCCCCCCCACGACACAACCGGCTCACGGCGCTCCGAGCGCCCGCTGGAACGCGAGCTCGAGGGCCGCGAGGTCCCGGCGGAAGACGCGCCGCACGCCGCGTTCGATGCTCCGCGACTGGATCACCGCCGCACACAGCTCGGCGAGGCTCCCTTCGCCCCCGCGTCCGGCGAGGAAATCGATGAACGCGTAGGACTCGAGATAGGCGAGCGAAGCCGCCTGGGGCGTGAGTCCGCCGAAGGCCGGACCACTCAAGGCCGCGATCGGGACGAGGCCCCCGCTGCGGGCGACGTGTTCGAGCGCCGATCGCTCTGCGCCCGACAGGCCCCGCTTCCCGACCGAACGCGCCTCGAACCATTCGGCGAGCCCTTCGTTCAGCCAGGCAGGCAGCACGAGAGCGGGCGCCGCGGCGTCGAGCGCGGCATGGACGAGCTCGTGGTGCAGCACGCGGACGAGCGCCTCGCCGACCCGCTCACCACCGCGGATCTGGATCGAGCCGCCGTAGAAGCCCGCGGCCGGGAAGCGGAAAAGCCCAGCGAAGCGGGCGTCGAACAGCGCCGGATCCCAGACCGTGACCTCGAGCTTCCGCCCGGGGCGCAGGTCGAGCAGCCGGCCGAGCAGGTCGTAGGCGGCCTCGAGCTCGCGCAGCACGCTCTGCTCGAAATGACGCGAGCCGCGCAGGCCGGAGTGCTCGTCGAGGTCGACGTCCTGGTAGAGCGTGAAGTGGAGCGACTCGCGGCGCTCGAAGCGACCATCGGCGCCGTCGTCGCCGATCGCGCTGGCCTGCGGCGCGGCGAAGGGCCCGATGAGCAGGAACACCAGGCCGGGAAGGAGAAGGCGGAGGCGGCCTGCGCGGGGGCGAAGGGGCATGGCCTGCATTCTAGGTCATCGGGTCCGCGAGGCGGCTCGACCGCCCCGGCGTGGCGCGATCAGGGCATGGCCCCGCCCGTGAAGTACTGGGCCGCGGCGCGTCCGGCCCGCGCGATCATCTTGTTGAAGGCGCGGATCCGGTCGAGGGCGCGCAACAGGCGGGCACGCTCTTTCCCATACTCGGGGCAGAGATCGGCGCGCTTGTTCCAAAGTCGCTTGAGCTGGGCGTTCGTCGCGTCTTCCCAGGCGAGATTGCGGTGCTGGATCGCCAGCGGGAGGACCTGCTTGTCGTAGTACTCGATCTGCTTCGTGAGGCGTCGACACTGGCCGCGGTATTTGCCGTGGATGCTCGCGTCCGGATCGTACGCGCCGGCCGCGCCCGCCCACAGACCGACCAGCGAAGCCAGGATCAGGCTCCGGATCAGCGGGACGCGGACGAGCTCGGGACGGATGCGCATGGGGGCTGCATCGGCCGGTGTGGCGCGGGCCTGAAGGGATCTCTGCCGGTGGCCTGCGAGGACCTGTCCACCGGCCCGGCACGCAGCCCCCTCCCCCGGGCCGGCCGCCCCCCAACCCCAGGTTCTCGATCAGGAAAAATCGCCTGATTCCAGGGACTTCCAATC
>JBIPOQ010000094.1:0-9863 GCA_044379055.1 Myxococcota bacterium | reverse complement strand
CCGCTCCTGAATCTTTCCCAGGCCGAGATCCTCCCGATCGATTCCATCGCCGCGGGGCGCGACGACGAGCGCGCCTGGATCGGAACCCGGGCGGTCTACCGCGGCGTCGAGATCCGAGCGACCTATACCCTCGACCTCCGCGAGCCGACCGCCCTCTCGGTCGCGATCCGCGCGCGACGCTTCACCCCGGGCGATCGGCTCTTCGGCCTCGGCACCATCGCCCTGCACGCGAGCGGGCAGCTCTCCGCCTTCTCCCTCTCGCGCGGCGATCCCGCGAGCTCGCCTGGCTTCGCGCATCCCGCCTCCGACCGCAGCTCGACGCGCGCGATGCTCGCGTCGATCACCGACGCCGACGTGACGATCCTCGTCGGCGGCGAAGACCTGCCGCCGATCAGCTACGGCCTCGAGCGGATCGGCGCGGCCCTCGTCGACGGAGACGCCCGCGACGACGTCGCCGCCTTCACGATCACGAGCGGCCACTACACGCTCCAGAACGCCCTCGCGAGCCCGCCCTGGATCGGCAACGCGCGGGGCGCGCCGGGACTGCTCCACATGGCGCGGATCCCGTTCATGGATCTCGATCCCGAGGCCGAGCTGGCCCTCGATTATCGGATCTGGGTCGGGGACCGCGCGGACGTCGCGTCGGTGACGGACCGGATCTTCGCGGACGCCCCCCTCGTGCGCGGGCACGTCGACGATCCGGACGCCCGCGTGCACTTCGCCCGGGCCGAAGGCGGTGCCGTCAGCGAGGTCGCGCCCGACGCCCAGGGACGCTTCGCACTTCGATTGCCGTCCGGGCGCTATCGCGCCGAGGCGATGGCCGCGGCGGGGCGGCGCGCCGAGCAGCTCTTCGACGTGCCGGCTGCGACCGATCGGTCCGACGCCCTCGACCTCCCGGACCTCGCCGTCGGCGCTCCGGCCTGGGTCGCGTTGCCCGATGGCTTCATCGGCCGCCTCGTCTTCCTGCGCGCCGACGGATCCGGCCCGGTGCGCTTCGGAGAGTCCCGACTCGGCTTCCAGGCCGGCGAGCTGCCGATCGCCTCGGGGATCGAGGCGGATTTCGTGAACGTCTCCGATCGCCCAGGCGCGGTGCGCCGGCTCCCGATTCCGCCCGGGGCCTATCGCGTCCTCGCGACCCGCGGCCCCGAGTACGCGATCCACGAATCGGCGCTCGAGCTCCGCGCCGGCGAGACGAAGGCTCTCGACCTCGCGCCCCTCGCCCGGGTCGCATCGACGCCGGGCTGGCTCGCCGCCGATCTCCACGTCCACAGCGGTCGGAGCTTCGACTCGAGCCTGCCCGAAGCGCGCCAGGTCGAGGCCTTCGCGGCGAGTGGCGCCGAGGTCCTCGTCTCGACCGAGCACGATCGGATCTTCGACCCCCGCGCCACGATCGCCGCCGCCGGTCTGGCCGGGGAGCTCGCGAGCGTGACCGGCAGCGAGATGACGAGCGCCTGGGCCGGTGGCGAATCGCCCTACACCGCCGGCCACCTCAACGTCTTCCCGCTCGCGATCGAGCCGACCGCCTACGGCCGCGGCGCGATCCCGCTCGAGGGCCGCCGCCTGCGCGACGTCCTCGCGACGCTGCGCGAGCGCCCGCGCCCGCCCTTCGTCCAGATGAACCATCCGCGACCGGATCCCCGCGGCGGCGACGTCGACGCCTACTTCAATCACCTCGCGGTCGCGGGCGAGCCCTTCGATCCGGCGAGGCCCCTCGGCGAGTGGCCGAACTCGGTCCTGATCGAGCGGAGCCCCGCCCATGGCCTGCGCGATCTCGACGTCGACGCGATCGAGCTCTTCAACGCCGCGGATCTCGTCCGCTACCGCCAGACCCGCGCGGACTGGCTGTCGTTCCTGCTCCAGGGCGAGCGGATCGTCGGCACCGCGAACAGCGACTCCCATCGCCTGGGCCATGTCGTGGGTCTTCCCCGAACCTACGTCCGGGTCCCCGAGGATCGCGTCGCCGCCTTCGACGAGGAGGCCTTCGTCGCAGCGCTCCGCGCAGGACGGGCCTACGGGTCGACCGGGCCCCTCGTCAACGTACGGCTCGGCCTCGCCGGCCTCGGCGAGATCCATCCCGGGACGAAGGGGGTGCTCGAGATCGCGGTGGCCGCGGCGGATTGGGTTCCGATCACGGAATGGCGCGCCTACGTCGACGGAGAGCTCGTCCACCGCGCCCCGATCGGGCGCGGCGAGTCGGCCGCCCTGCCCCTCGCCTTCGTGCGGGACGCGTTCGTGACCGTCGAGGTCGAGGGCCCCGCGGAGGGGCTCTACCGGGACGTGCTGCCGGGCTTCGTGCCCTTCGCCTTCACGAACCCGATCTTCGTCGACGTCGATGGCAATGGACGCTGGGACGCGCCGGGGCTGCCGGAGATCCTTCCGCCCACGATCACGCGACCCGACCTGCCCGACTGAACGCCGAGGCGCCGCCGGGGCGTCCGAGCGCGATCGGCGCGGACGCCTAGTCGATGCCGACCACGAACGAGACGCTCGTCGTGCCCGAGCCGCCGATGTTGAGCGTCTGGAAGTTCTTCGCCCCTTCGACCTGATAGGCGCCGGCCTGGCCTGTGACCTGCAGCGCCGCGTCGAGAACCTGACGGCAGCCCGTGGCGCCGACCGGATGGCCCGCGCCGATGAGCCCGCCGCTCGGGTTGATCGGGTACTTGCCGCCGATCTCGAGCCAGCCCGCCTCGACGGCCTTCCAGGACTCGCCGGGGGCGGTGATCCCGAAATGGTCGATCGCCATGTACTCGGAGGTCGTGAAGCAATCGTGGGTCTCGATGCCGTCGATGCCCTCGACGCTGCCGATGCCCGCACGCTTCATCGCGCTCGTGATCGTCGAGCGGACGTGGGGCAGGACGTAGGGGGAGTTCTTCGACTCCGCGACCTTGTCGGCGAACTTCAGGCGGGCCGTGTTGTGGCCCCAGCCCTTGATGCGCGGGATGTCGGCGAGCTTCTTGCCGACGCCGCGGGCCCAGCGCTCGGCGTACTGGCGCGAGGCGAGGAAGATCGTGACGGCGCCGTCGGTGACCTGCGAGCAGTCGGCGATCCGGATGCGGCCGCCGACGGCCGGGTTGTCCTCGGTCCGGCAGAGGGCGTGGTCCTTGTTCATGTACCAGCTGCGGGTCTGCGCGTTCGGGTTCAGCTTCGCGTTCGCGTAGTTGATCTTCGAGATCTCGGCGAGATGCTCGTCCTTCAGGCCGTAGCGCTTGTCGTACTCGTCGCCGAGCTTGCCGAAGAGCTTCGGGAACGGGAACTCGACGCCCTTCGCCTCGAGCTCGTACCAGGCGGCGGTCCCGAGGTAGGAGCCGCCGACGTCGGCCGAGACGGTCTTCATCTGCTCGATGCCGACGACGGCCTGCAGGTCGTAGCGACCGGCCTCGATCTCGGCGGAGGCCGCAAGGATCGCGATCGAGCCCGAGGCGCAGGCGGCTTCGTGGCGGCCGGTGGGCAGGCCGCTGAAGGCGGGATCGACCTCGGTGAAGAACGCGCCGAGATGGCCCTGCATGCAGTAGAGCTCGGCGGCGAAGTTGCCGACGTGGGCGCTCTGGATCTCCTCGGGCGCGATCTGACAGGCCTCGAGGGCCCCCTGCACGCTCTCGCGCATCAGGGCGGAGAAATGCTTGTTCTCCTTCGTCCAGTTGCGCGCGAAGTCGGTCTGGTATCCGCCGAGCACGTAGACTTCCGAGCCAGCCGCCATTTCCTCTTCTCCCGTTCCTTCGTTCCGCAGGCGCTGCGCGCCTCCGCTCGTCTGTTCGTGGCCGTCGCGCCGATCGCCGCCCTACTCCGCGACGAAGAAGCGCCCGATGTTGATGCGCGGATGCGCGAAGAATCGCTCCGTCCGACCCGCGCGGAGCTCGTCCGCCAGGATCTTCGGCACCGCGAGCCCCGCCTCTTCGATCATCGAGACCGTGTCCGCGAGACCGATCGTATCGACGAGCACCGAGGGCGGCGCGGCGTTGAAGCCCATGCCCATGATGCGGTCGATGCCGTCGATCGTCTCCGTGACCTCGCCGACCCGATTGAAGGCGTAGGCGACGTAGCCGGCGATGACCTTGCGCGCGAGCTTCGCGTACTCGCCCTTCGCATGGCGGAAGATCTTCATGCCTTCCTTGTACCGACCGTCGCGATGGAGCGCAGCGACCTCGGCGATGTAGCCGAGCTCGGGCAGCACGATCTCCGCCTCGGGTCGATAGTCGCCCGTCGCCGGATCGAGCACGAGGCGCTTCTTGCCGTCCTTCTTGAAGAAGCCCCCGCCCGACTTGTTGCCGAGCACGCCCTTCGCCATCAGCCTGGCCATGAAGTCGGGCAGCTTGTTGGTCTCGTGGGCCTCGTCCTTCGTGTTCTCGTAGACGTTGTCGACGATCGCGCGATGGATGTCCCAGCCGACGAGGTCGACCGTCGCGAGCGGCGTCATCGCGCGGCCCGTGTAGGGGCCGACGAGCTTGTCCGCGAGCAGCGGGCCGATCTCGCCCGCGAGCTGCGCGACCTCGTTCATGACCTTGAAGCCGACGCGGTTGCCGGCGAAGGCCGGGGTATCGAAGGTCCGCACCATCTCCCGGCCGAGTCGGATCTGGCTGAAGACGTCGATGAACTCGACGATCGCCGGATCGGTGTCCCGCCCCGGGATCAGCTCGGTCCCGACGATCACGTTCGGGGGATTGAAGAAATGCAGCCCCAGGAAATGCTTGCGGAACGACTCGCTCCGGCCCGCGCAGAGCGCATTGATCGAGAGCCCCGACGTCACCGTCGCGACGATCGAGTCGGGCCGGCGCGCGGCCTCGACCTTGTCGAAGATCTCCTTCTTCAGCGCCATGTCCTCGGTCAGCGCCTCGAAGATCAGATCGGCCCCGGCGACCGCGCCGGCGAGGTCGTGGTCGTAGTCGCCAGTCGTCGCGCGGTTCGCGACGGTGGGCGAGCGGACCTGCTTGATCGCCGCCGCGAGCCCTTCCTCGGCCTTCGCCTTCGTGCGCGCGAGCAGGATCACTTCGGGCACGGCCGTCGTGAAGAGCGCGGCGCTGCCGTAGCCCATGGTCCCGTTCGCACCGAGCACCACCACGCGCTCGAGCTTCCGGCTGGCGAGGATCTGCCGCAGCTGGGCGGCCGTCTTGGGAGTCGTCATCACATTCTTTCTCTGTGTCTTCCGTTCATGGAGAAGAGCAGGCACCGACGCTGGCCCCCACGAAAGGGACGCCGCGGCCGATCCGGATCCGATCGATCGAGGAGTGGCCCGCACGGTCGGAAACGGGTCACCCCCGCTTCCCCCGATCCCGACGCGAGCCCGCGCATCGCGGATGATGCACCGGAATTGCCGGCTGCGGGAGGACTGCTGCCGTCCTCCGACCCCTGACCTGCGGTCAGGCCCGGCCGGCCCCGAGCTCCTTCTGGCCCAGGGACCGGCGGAACGCGTCGAGGAGCTGGGCCTCCTTCTCCTTCGCCGTCACCGCCTGTGCGTCCTTGACCGTGTCGAAGCCCCGGATCTGCTCCGGGATCTCCGCGATCTGCACGGCGAGGTCGAGGTTCTGGGCCCCGAGCCCGCGCAGCAGCTCTTCCATGACCCGCTCGTAGTCGCCGACGAGGGCCCATTCCCGGCGTCGATGGGCCGTCATGTTGAAGAGGTCGAGCGGACCGTGGCGCAGGAACTTCAGGTGTCGGATCTGGGTCAGGACCTTCATGATGCGGCGATCGATCGTCAGCTTCTTGACCCGGCCCGTCGCCGGGTCGCGGGGGAAGAAGAGCTGGGGCGCGAGGTGGAACTGGAGCTTGTAGCTCCCCTCGAACTCGGTCTCGACCTGGCGCTTGAAGGCCTCGCTCGCCCAGAGCCGCATGACCTCGTACTCGTCCTTCACGGCGAGCAGCTTGAAGTAGTAGCGAGCGACCGCCCGCGCGAGTCGCTCGTCGCTCGCGCCGATCGCCCGCTCGGCTCCGGCGACCCGGGCGACGAAATCCGAATAGCGCTTCGCGTAGCGCGCGTCTTGATAGTCGGTCAGGAAGCGCACCCGGCGCTCGACCAGGGCTTCGAGCGTGTCCGCCTTGGCGGGGCTCTTCGTCGCCCGGATGCGCGGCGTCGCGAGCTCCTCGACGCGCTTGCGGTCGTGGGCGGCGAGCCGCCCCCAGGCGAGCGCCCGCTTGTTCATCTCGATCGCGCGGCCGTTCAGCTCGATCGCGCGCTCGAGGGCCGGAAGACCGACCGGGATCAAGCCGCGCTGGAGCGCAAAGCCCACCAGGAAGAGATTCGCCCCGATCGCGTCGCCGAGGAGCGCGGTCGCGAGCTTCGTCGCATCGACGAGCTCGAGGCGTTCCTCGCCGATCGCGGCGCGCAGCCGCGCTTCCATGCCCGCGGAGGACATGTCGAGGTCGGGATGCGAGGCGAAGTCGGCGGTCGGTGCGACGTGGGTGTTGACGATCGCCCGCGTCCGCGACGGCGAGAGCTTCTGCAGCCCGTCCTGACCGGTCGTGACGACGATGTCGCAGCCGAGCACGAGGTCGGCGCCTCCGGCGGAGATGCGCGTCGAGTGGAGATCCTCGGGCTTCTTCGCGACCCGGACGTGGCTCGCGACCGCGCCGTTCTTCTGGGCGAGGCCCGTCACGTCGAGCAGCGAGACGCCCTTGCCCTCGAGGTGGGCTGCCATGCCGATCAGCGCGCCGATCGTGATGACGCCCGTCCCGCCGATGCCCGCGACGAAGATGTTGAACGGCTCGTCGAGGGCCGCGACCGGCGCTTCAGGCAGGCCGGCGAAGAAATCGGTCGCCCCCTGCCCGCTCGCCTGGGACGGGAGCGCCTGCTTCTCGACCTTGCGCATGCGACCGCCGACGACCGTCGCGAAGCTCGGGCAATAGCCCTCGAGGCACGAGTAGTCCTTGTTGCAGGACGACTGGTTGATGATCCGCTTGCGCCCGAACTCCGTCTCGATCGGCTCGATCGAGATGCAGTTAGACTGGACCGAGCAATCCCCGCAGCCCTCGCAGACGAGCTCGTTGATCACGACCCGCTTGTCGGGCTCGGGCAGCTTGCCCTGCTTGCGCAGGCGCCGCGCCTCGGCGGCGCAGGTCTGGTCGTAGACGATCGCCGACACGCCGGGGATCTCGCGCAGCTCCTTCTGGACGCGGTCGATCTCCTTGCGATCGAGGATGCGCACGCCGGCCGGAAAGGTCCCCGGCCGGTACTTCTCGATGTCGTCGGAGAGCACGACGATCGTCCCGATGCCCTCGCCCGCGAGCTGGTGGGCGATCTCGGGCGTCGTGATCTCGCCCGCCATCTCCTCGCCCTCGATGGGCTGGCCGCCGGTCATCGCGACCGCGCCGTTGACGAGGATCTTGTACGTGATGTTGATGTTCGCGGCGACGGCGGCGCGGATCGCGAGCAGGCCCGAGTGGAAATAGGTCCCGTCGCCCATGTTCTGGAAGATGTGCGGGATCTCGACGTAGGGCGCCTGGCCGATCCAGTTGGCGCCCTCGGCGCCCATCTGATTGACGGCGAGCGTGCGGCGCTCGGGGAGCCAGACCGCCATGCCGTGACAGCCGATGCCGCCAAGGGCGATGCTGCCCTCGGGCACGACGGTCGAGCGGTTGTGCGGACAGCCGGAGCAGAAGGAAGGCAGGCGGGCGAGCCCCCCCGCCTGGACGGTCAGGAGCGGCGTCGAGGCCAGGGGCGTGAGCACGCTCGTCCAGTCGGGGGCGAATTCTCCGATCCAGCGGCGCAGCACACCGGCGACCGCCCCGGGATTCAGCTCGCCGATCTGCGGCACGAGCGGACGACCCATCGGATCCTTCTTGCCCGAGAGCCGCGGACGCGGGCTCACGTTGTAGAGGATCGACGCGAGCTGCTCCTCGATGACGGGGCGCTTCTCCTCGACGACGAGCAGGTCGTCGTGGCCCGCGGCGAAGCTGCGCAGGCGCTCCGGCTCGAGCGGCCAGGTCAAGGCCACCTTGTAGATCGAGATCCCGAGATCGCGGAGCTTGCGCTCGTCGAGGCCGAGCTCGTCGAGGGCCTGGCGAAGATCGCCGTAGGCCTTGCCGGTCGTCACGATGCCGAGTCGCCGCCGGGAGCCCTCGACGACCACGCGATCGAGGCCGTTGGCGCGCGCGAAGGCTCGGACGGCAGCAAGTCGGTGCTCGAAGAGCCGCTCCTCGACCTGCAGCGGCATGTTCGCCCAGCCGATGTGGAGCCCCGAGGCCGGCGGCTCGAAATCCGTCGGCATCACGATCTGGACGCGGCCCGGCGCGACGGAGACCGAGCCCGAGCTCTCGATCGTATCCGTCAGGCACTTGAATCCGATCCAGCAGCCCGAATAACGCGAGAGCGCCCAGCCCTGGATCCCGAGGTCGAGATAGTCCTGGATGCTCGAGGGATTCAGCACCGGGATCCCGCAGTGGATCATCGCGTGCTCGCTCTGGTGCGCGATCGAGGACGACTTGGCGCCCGGGTCGTCGCCCATCAGGGCGAGGACGCCGCCATGCTTCGAGGTCCCGGCGTAGTTCGCATGCTTGAGCGCGTCGCAGGAGCGGTCGACGCCGGGGCCCTTGCCGTACCACATCGAGAAGACGCCCTGGACGCGGGCGCCCGTATGCAGCGGCGCCTGCTGCGTCCCGAACACCGCCGTCGCCGCGAGATCCTCGTTCAGCCCCGGCTCGAAGCGGATCTGGTTCGCGTCGAGGAAGGCCTTCGCCTCCCAGAGATTCATGTCGAAGGTCCCGAGCGGCGAGCCCCGGTAGCCGGAGATGAAGCCCGCCGTGTTCAAGCCCGCCGCGAGATCGCGTTGGCGCTGCATCAACGGGAGCCGCACGAGCGCCTGGTTGCCGGTCAGGAAGATCCGACCCGACTCCACCCGGTAGCGGTCTTCCAGGGCGTAGTCGGCATCGAAGGCGGGGCTCGTCGGGGCAGCGGTCAAGACGCTTCGGCTCCTCGGGTTCGGGGGTCTCGAGAGGTCGGGCCGGCCGCCCTCGCGAGGGAGGGCGATCGACCGAGCACGGTAGCGTAGCCGCGTCCGAGAGAACGGCCTATACGATCCCGATCCGCGCGGCCGGGCGTCCCCGCCCCCGCCCCGCACCGAAGACGAAGGGAAGCCCGAGATGAAGATCGGCGTGACGATCCACGCGACCGACAAGGCGATGCACCCGGTCGAGGTCGCCCGGGAGGCCGAAGCCCGCGGCTACCACTCCTTCTACATCCCCGAGCACACCCACATCCCGACCAGCCGCCGCACCCCCGCCCCGACCGGCACCCCCGAGCTCGGCGAGGAGTACCTGCGCAGCCCGGACCCCTACATCGCCCTCGCCGCGGCGGCCTCCGTCACGAAGAAGATCCTGCTCGGCACCGGCATCGGCCTACCCGCCCAACACGACGCGATCACCTTCGCGAAGCAGATCTCGACCCTCGACTGGATGAGCGAGGGCCGCTTCGTCTTCGGGATCGGCTTCGGCTGGAACCACGAAGAGATGGAGAACCACGGCATCGACCCGAAGCGCCGGCGCGAGCTCGTGCGCGAGAAGATGCTCGCGATGCAGGCGCTCTGGGCGAACGACGTCGCGTCCTTCTCGGGCGAGTTCGTCCGCTTCGAGCCTTCCTGGCAATGGCCCAAGCCGATCCAGAAGCCGCGACCCCGGGTCCTCATCGGCGGCGCCGCCGGGCCGAAGATGTTCGCCCACATCGCCGAGTACGCGGACGGCTGGATGCCGATCGGCGGCGCCGGCCTTGCCGCCGAGCTCGCGAAGCTCGGCGAAGCGGTCGCGGCCCGCGGCCGCGATCCGAAGGCGCTCCACATCGTGCCCTTCGGCGTCCACCCGACCGAAGCGAAGCTCGCCTACTACAAGGAGCTCGGGGTGACCGAGGCCGTGCTGCGAATCCCGTCGGCACCGCGGGACGA
>JBIPOQ010000586.1:0-2696 GCA_044379055.1 Myxococcota bacterium | reverse complement strand
ATCCCGAGAGCGGCACGATCGAGCCGATGGCGATGCGCAACCGCGAGGGCGTACCCGACGCCCCGATGACGATCAGCACCAACATCACCGGCGCCGCCATCGGCGACAAGCAGGCGATCCTGATCCGTGACACCGCCATGGACGACCGCTTCGGCGGCGCCGAGAGCGTGATCCTGCTCGAGATCCACTCGGCGATGTGTGCCCCGCTGCTGCGCGAAGGCAAGGTCAGCGGTTATCTCTACGTCGATCGCCAGTCGGCGAGCCACGCCTTCGAGATGCCCCAGCTCGAGGCGCTCTCGATCCTCGCGCTGCTCTCGGCCATCGCGGTCGAGCAGGCCGCGCTCCGCGACGACATCCGCCGCGAGCAGGAGCGCCGCGTCCGCCTCGCCCGCTACAGCTCGCCCGCCGTCGTCGAGCGGATCCTCGAGGCGCCGATCGCCGGTTCCTCCAGCATGGTCGCCGACGAGGGCCACGTCTCGGTGCTCTTCGCCGATCTCACCGGCTTCACCGACCTCGCCGAGCGACTCCCGCCGGCGGAGGTCATCCTCATCCTGAACGAGATCTTCGAGCGTCTGACGAGCGCCGTCTTCGCCCTCGACGGCACCCTCGACAAGTACAGCGGCGACGGGATGATGGCGTTCTTCGGTGCCCCGCTCGCGATGCCGGACCATGCGGCGCGCGCCGTCGAGGCGGCGATCCGGATGCAGGAGGCGCTCGCGGCGCTGAACGCGGCGCGCGGCGAGGTGCGGCCGATCGAGATGCGCATCGGCGTCAACTCGGGCACGGTCGTCGTCGGCGACATCGGCACGCCGCAGCGCAAGGACTACACCGTGATCGGCGACGTCGTGAACATCGCGAGCCGCCTCGAGTCGTCTGTCGCCCTGCCCGGCCAGATCGTGATCGGCGAGGCGACCTGGCTCGGGGCCCGACACGCCTTCGATTGCGACCCGCTCGAGCCGGTCCGCCTCAAGGGCAAGCAGAAGACCGTGCGGCCCTACCTGGTCCGCGCCCGTGCCGCGGACCCCGACGGCGCGACCCGCGCGCTCTAGCCGACCGCCCTCCACCACAAGTCGCGACCGACGCGACACAGGGGACGCGAATGGCTCGCCCCCCTCTCGACCGACTCGGCGATGCGGTCGACTTCGCCTTCGGCGTTCGCTTCGCTGACACGGGCTCCGGCTGCGCTTGACTTCGCATCCCCTGTGTCGCGCCGGTCGCTCGCGTGGGTGCTGAGCGATCGCTTCTTCGGGTATCCGTAGCCAGTTCTGGCGCGTACGGATCCGCATCGGTCGTCGCGCGTCGATACCCCTCGGAACAAGCGGCCGCCGCGGTGCATGGGATGCGAAGTCAAGCGCAGCCGGAGTTCGACTCCGCGCATCCGACCGCCGAAGGCGCAACCGGTCGCCATGCCGAGACGGCCGTCATGCGGGCGAGCCATTCGCGTCCCGTGCGCCGCGGCGGTCGCGGCTTGTGAGGCTGATCCGCGTCCCCTGTGTCGCGCCGGTCGCGGCTTGTGGGGGTGGAGCAGTCGAAGAAGCGGCGTCGATGGGGCCCCTGGCGCGGGCGGCCGCGTCGACTAGCTTTGCGGCCGCGCGCCCGGCGCAGCACGAGGATCGACGCCATGACGACCAACGCCGAGATCGCCGAACGGGGGAAGAAGGTCCTCGTCGGCAACTACGCTCCCCAGCCGATCACGCTCGTGCGCGGCGAGGGCTGCTGGCTCGAGGACGCCGAGGGTCGCCGCTACCTCGACCTGATGGGCGGGATCGCGACCGCCTGCCTCGGCCATGCGCATCCGAAGCTCCGCGCCGCTCTCGAGGCCCAGGCCGCCCTGCTCTGGCACGCCTCGAACCTCTTCACGACCGAGCCCCAGATCCGCCTCGCCGAGCGGCTCTGCGCGGCCTCGTTCGCCGAGGCCATCTTCTTCTGCAACTCGGGCGCCGAGGCGAACGAAGCGGCGATGAAGCTCGCGCGCAAATGGCACCGCGACCAGGGCCAGGACCGTTTCGAGATCATCGCCTTCGAAGGCGCCTTCCACGGCCGGACGCTCTTCACGGTCTCCGCGACCGGGACGCCCGCCTACTGGAAGGGCTTCGAGCCCATGGTCCCGGGCATCCACCACGCGCGCTTCAACGACCTCGAGAGCGTGAAGGCGCTGCTCTCGCCGCGCACGGCGGCGATCCTCGTCGAGCCGATCCAGGGCGAAGGCGGCATTCGCACTCCCGACCGCGGCTTCCTCGCCGGCCTCCGGCGCCTCGCCGACGAGAACGGCTGCCTGCTGATCTTCGACGAAGTCCAGACCGGCATCGGACGGACGGGCTCGCTCTTCGCGCATCAGCAGGAGGGCGTCGTGCCCGACGTGATGACGCTCGCGAAGGCACTGGGCGGCGGCATCCCGATCGGCGCGATGTGTACGACGCGCAAGCTCTCGAGCGCGCTCGTGCCGGGGACCCATGCGTCGACCTTCGGCGGCAACCCGCTGGCCTGCGCGGTCGCCTGCGCGGTCCTCGACGAGCTCCTCGAGGGCGGCGTGCTCGACCACGCGAAGGCGATGGGCGAGCGGCTCGGCGAGGGCCTCGACGCAATCGCGGCGGCGCTCGGGCCGGACAAGGTGCTCGCGTCCCGGGGCCGCGGGCTCCTGCGCGGGCTCGCGCTGGTCAAGCCGGTCGCCGCGGTGATCGATGCCTGCCGCGCGC
>JBIPOQ010000585.1:0-2697 GCA_044379055.1 Myxococcota bacterium | reverse complement strand
GCATCACGCTCGGGATCATCGACCGCGCGATCCAGATCCACGGCGCCCTCGGCTACACGACCGACATGCCGCTCGAGGAGATGTACCGCACGAGCCGCGCGCTGCGGATCGCCGACGGCGCCGACGAGGTCCACAAGCAGACCCTCGCGAAGCAGCTGCTCAAGACCGTGAAGCCGGTGGGGCCGTGGCCCTCCGAGCACGTGCCGACGCGGCGGGCCGAGGCCTGGAAGCGGTTCAGGAAGCAGATCGAGGCGGTGCGCAAGATGCGCGGATGAGTCTCGGCACCGTCGGCTAGTCGATGCGCTCGAGACCGGGCGGGCAGCCCTGGCCGGGCGCCCGCGGATCGCAGACGAGATGGCGTTCGAGCCGCTCGGCCCAGGTCTCCACCTCCGCGGCCGACGGCGGAGCGGGCCAGCTCTTCACCACGAGATAGAGCGCGTTGCGCCCGCGCAATGCGAGCTGGAGCAACGTCGTCCCGGCACCGTCTTCGCGAATGCAGTCCGTCCGCCAGAGCACGCTCGGGTAGCCGTTCGAACGGGCCTCGCGCAGCGTGGTCGTATCGAAGACTTTGCAGCTCGCCTTGCCCTGTCCATCGAGAAACGAGCGAGCTTCGCGGACTTCCTGCGTCGAGCCCGTCAGGACCTCGATCCGGTACTGCTCGCGCTCGTTTTCCCGACTCTTCCAGAGCCGCGACCCGGCGCGATCCGGAACCTCGACCCGCTCCCAGGCGGCGGCATCGGGATGAAAGGCCGAGACGAGTCGCTCGCCGTCCTCCGCGGCGTGGGCGAGCGGCGGGCGGATCACGAGGGCGAGAACGAGCCCGAAGCCCAGCGCGAGGGCTCTCGCCGACCCGCTCGGGGCAAGAATCGCCGAAAAGTCGACCACGACGGCCGGCGCCTACTTCTTCACGATCCAGTCCGGATGCCGGTCCTCGACCATGCGCCGGATGCCGTCCTTCCAGGAGACCTTCGCGGGGCCGACGAGCTCGCGCATCTTCGAGTTGTCGGTCATGACGCTCTCGAGGGTCTTGTCGGTGTACTCGAATTTCGGCGCGATGCCGATCAGCTCGCCGATGTAGCCGCACCACTCCTCGATCGCGACGTGCTCCTGGCCGCTCCAGTTGAGGATGCGGGCGGGGACCGTCGCGGACTCGACGATGCCGGCGACGGTGCGGTTGATGTCGTCCTGGTGGAGCAGCGTGTACTGGGAGGGCTTGTCGGTGTGGACCGGGATGGGCACCCCGTTCTTGATCATCAGGAGGTGGTAGTAGGGCCAGCCGCCGTTGCTCCCGTAGGGCGTGTTGAGGCGGGTGATCACGGTCGGCAGGCCGAACTCGCGGGCCGCATAACGCGCGACCACCTCGCCGGCGATCTTCGAGATGCTGTAGGTCGGCATCATGACGCGGTGGTTGTCGCCGAGGGGGCTCTCCTCGGTGAAGGGCGTGTGGCCGTTCGGCTGGTAGACGCCGGTCGTCGAGCAGTGCAGGAAGCCCTTCGCCTTGCGGACGTGGCTCATGAGCAGGCCGACGCCCTCGCCGTTCGCCTTCAGGTCGGTCTCGAAGTCGGGCGTGCGCGCGACGGCGAAGTTGAGGACGTAGTCGAAGTCGCGGGGGATCTGGGAGAAGTCGCCCTTCTCGAGGTCGGACGGCACGCAGCGGATCCCGGCCTCCTCGAAGGGCGCCTTCTTCGCGGGCTCGGAGAAGCGCGCGGTCGCCCAGACCTCGTTGTCCTTGGCGAGCGTGAGCGCGACGGGTCCGGCGACCTGGCCGGTCGGTCCGGTGACGAGGATCTTCTTGCCCTGCATGTTCGGTTCTCCTGGCTGCGGCTCGAGGGAGCGTTCGAATCCGGGCTCGAGGCCCGGTCGGATCGGGACGCGCGCGCGCGTCGAGGCGACCGAGGGTCCCCCAGCGTCCTGGAGGCGTCAACTCGGTCGAGCGCGACCGGCCCGTCGCCCATGCAGGGCGAGGAAGCCGGTCCAGACCGCGCAGATCAGCAGGCCCACCGCCTCCCGCGGCTCCTCGTGCGAAGGCGCCTGCATCGCGAAGGACGTGAAGGCCTCGGACGGCGCGCCCGGCACCGAGCCCACCAGCGAGAGGCACCAGAGCGCGAACCCGACCGCCGCGACGCCGTTCGCCGCCACGGAGATCCGGCCGAAGAAGGCCGCGAGCGACAGGCCCGCGGCGCCGAGATACCCCGCGACCCAGACCAGCGGATCGGGATCGTTCCACTGGACCGCCGCCGACAGCAGGAAGACGGCGCAGAAGACGGCACTGGCGATGCGCATCGAGGGCTCCGATCGGGACGCGGTTCAGACGATCCGTCGCAGCGACGCCAGGGCGGCGACGGCGATCGGCGTGAGGATCGCAATCGGCCGGAAGGCCGGCCAGACCCGGCGCTCCGCCGGCAGCACGTCGCGCCGCCCCCTGCCCGCCTCGAGTCGCACGAGCGCCGCATCGTCGAGGGCCGCGAGCACGACCCAGAGGATCGTCCCGCTCGCGAGCCAGAGCGCGCCGCGGCTCGCGGCGAAGATCGCGACGGCGGCGCCGAGCACGGCGTGGACGACCCCGCGCGCGCCGGGGCGCTCGCGCACGACCGACAACGCGAGGAGCGCGGCGAGCGCGACCGCGAGCGCGATCGAGCCGAGCGCGCGCGAAGGCGCAGCCACGATCGTCGAGACCGTCGAGACCGATCCCGGTCC
>JBIPOQ010000093.1:0-9888 GCA_044379055.1 Myxococcota bacterium | reverse complement strand
CTGCGCAGCATCAGCTCGAGCTGGAGCAGGTCGAGATCGTCGCGATGGAGCGGGGCCGCGCGCTCGGCGAGGGCAGCGGCGGGGGCGAGCGTGCCCTGCGCCTGCCAGGTGCGGAGCAGGAGTTTCGTCAGCACCGGATGCGGAACCCAGTCCGCCGCCTCCGGCGTCTGCAGCAGCGGCGAGAGGAGCGCCGTGCAGCCGTCGCGGTCGCCGAGCGAGAGGAACGCGAGGCAGCGACACTCCGCGATCTCGCGTCCCGCACCGCGCGCGCTGCTCCCGGCCTCGGAGAGCGCGAGCGCCTCGTCGAAGCGTTCGCCTTCGACGGCGTCACACGTCTGCTGCGCCTGCGCCTCGAGAGCCCGGTCTCCGCAGCCCGTCCCAAGGACGATCGCGAGGAGCGAGGCGAGCAGCCCGATCCGAAACGCGCTCACGGTCGCGCCCTCAGCTCGCCCTCGACGACGACGCGGCCTGCGTCGTCCGTCCGGCCGCGGAGCTCGAGGCGCGAGTAGAGCGCGGCGAGGCTCGTGCCGGGCGCGTCGGCCAGGGCTTCGTCGAGGGCGCGCACGCGTTCGAGATCGACGACGAGCCCGCTCGCGGCGGCCGCCGCGGGGCCCGAGTGGAAGAGGGCGGCATCCAGCGCTTCGGCGCGATAGCCGAGCAGCAGCGCATTGTCCGTCACGACCCAGCAGGGCGCGAGCTCGGGCAGGATGGGCAGGTCGGCATAACAACCGCCGGTTCGTGTGCCGGCGGCGCCGGCTTCGAAGCGGCGCGCGGTGGGCACGATTCCCCAGGTGCGTTCGAGCTGGGCATGGGCTTCGGCGAGGGCCGTTTCGATCGGTCCGGCGGCGCGGTGGTGCAGGGCGAGCAGGGCGAGCGGCACGCTGCCGCCCGGGGCGGGGGGCAGGAAGGCGAGCTCGAGGGTGCCTTCGAGGAGCGCGCCCTCGAGCAGCCGGCCCTTCAAGGCGAAGAGCCGATCGCCCTGGCTGCCTTGTGGGATGAGCTCCGCGAGGCGCAGGCCGGCGGCGGGGCGCAGACGCAGATGGAGCAGGGTCGCGGCGGGATCGATCGCGGCGTCGGCGGGCGCGCTCGCCGAGGGCAGGAACAGGGCGATCGGGCCCGCGTCGTTCGCGTCGTCGAGGGATCCGCCGAGTACGAGGCCTCCGGCCGGGTCGACGTCGACCTGGAGAACGAGTCGGCCCGCAGTGCCGAGGGGCCATTGCAGCACGCCCGCGTGCTCGCCTCGCACGTCGTCGAGCCGCGCGACGAGGGCGGGGTCGAGGCGCGCATCGTCGCGACAGACGAGGCGCTCGCCCAGCGAGGCGTCGCGGATCGGGGCCAGCGCGCTCGAAGCAGCGGTCTTCGCCGCTGCGGCGGGCTCGGCGAAATGGCCCGCGACCTCCGCACAGCCCTTCAAGCGTTCGAGCAGCCGGGCCGAGGCGGCTCCGGCCGGTGTACCGGCGAGGGCGCGGACGCGCTCGAGAACGCGGGCCAGGGCCGCGCCGTCGATGAGGAGCGCGGGCTCGCGCAGGAGCGGATCGCGGAGCGATTCTCGCGAGCAGCCGGGGATCGCGAGCCCGGCGGCCAGCATCGCGAGGATCAGGCCGAGGGCGATCCCGGTCGCGCGCGCGGGCGAAGGCCGCCCGACGCGGTCGGGGCGGCGGGCGGTCGGCGGCGCGAGCGGGCGACGGGACAGGGACATGGGGCTCCGGCGGCGGACCGCGCGCGGTCCCCCTCGCGCAGGTCATCGGCAGCCGACGCGCAGAAGCTGAGGGCGAATCACTCGGCCCGGGCGTGGACGAGTCGTCCCCCGCAGACGACCGCCGCGACCCGATCGCTCGAGAGCGCCTCCCGGACCGCCTGCCAGGGCGCATCGAGCAGACAGAGATCGGCGCATCCGCCGATCACGAGACCGGCGCCCGGGCCGTTCGCGGCGAGGGCCCGCGAGCCGGCCCCCGTGTCGAGGCGATCGGATGCGAAGAGCGCGAGGGCCTGCTCGGGGGAGAGCCGTTCGTCGGGGCCGATCGCAACCCCGGTCCAGGTCGTGCGCTCGACCGCGGCCCGCATCGCGCGCCAGGGATCCGCATCGCCGTACGGCGCGTCGGTCCCCGCGGCGAGGATCACCTCGGCCTCGAGCCACGACCGCAGCCGATACAGATCGCCCTGGTCGCCCGGGTCGACGTCGCGGTGATAGTCGTCGCCGCGCTCGCAGGCGAAGTTCGGCTGGGTCACGACGCGAACGCCCAGGCGCCGCGCCTGCGCGATCGCCTCGGGCGGTGCGACCGAGGCGTGCTCGAGCCGATCGCGGAGCGAGGGGCCGGCGGCCTCGAGAGCGGCGAGGGCGAAATGGATCTCGACGCGGGTGACGCAGTGGAAGGCGCAGCCGCGGCCGGCGGCATGGGCCTCGGCGATGTCGGCGACGAGCGTGTCGAAGGGCGGAAGCGCGGGCTCGTCGAGCAGGAACTTCCGCGCATCGATCGCGAGCTGCTCGTCGGAGGCGAGCGCCGCGAGCGAAGCGTCGCCCATCAGCCGCACGCGCTGGGGCAGGCGGCCGCTCCGCTGCGCCTCGCGAAAGACCTCCACCTGCGCGCGGTCGTTGGTCGGCGTCGCGTCGGTGAAGCCCGTGACGCCGAAGCGGGCGAGCTCGCGCGCGGCGCGGGCGAGATCCGGCGGGCCGCTCCGCGGGAGCCGCTCGCGCAGCCAGGCGTCGGCGCGGAAGAGGCGGCCGGTCGCTCGACCGGCGGCGTCGCGCTCGACGTCGGGGAGCGACGCTTCGCCGCGTCGCGCGGCCGGCTCGTCGAGCCCGAGCACCGCGATCGCCGCCGAGTTCAGGAACCACATCACGCCGCTGCGATGCTGGATGCGCAGCGGCGTCGCCGGCGCGAGGGCGTCGAGCCGCGCGCGATCGAGGGGGCCTGCGACGGACTCGAAATAACCGGTGCCGCGGATCCAGCCGTCCCGGACGGGGGCCGCTCGGAGCGATCGGGCGAGGGCCTCCGCGCTCCCGACCTGCGGCGGTCCGCAGGGCACGGATTCGAGAGCCGCGGCGAACGCGAAGAAGTGGAGATGATGGTCGTGGAGGCCGGGGAGGAGCGCGCCGCCGTTCGCCTCGAGACAGGCTTCGCCCGCGCGCGGCGCGAGCCCTGGCCCGAGCGCGCGGATGCGCCCGTTCTCGCAACGGACGTCGAGCCGCCGGCCCGCGATCTCGGCGTTCCGGATCAGCACGCGCGGGTCCAGCGCGCGACGAACGCCGGGTCGGGCGGCGCGAGAGGCGGGACCGCCCGGCGCGGGGTGCGCGCCCGGGGCGAGGCAACGGGGATCCAGGCTTCTCCGGCCTGGACCTGCCAGAGCCCGGCGCGCCGGGCGACGGGGAGGGTCAACGGCCCGGCGTCGTCGTCGGACGAGCCGCCCTCCGAAGAGGCGTCTGCACCGACGGTCGCACGGCCCCGCGCCGCATGCGCGGCGACGTCGGCGAGGGCGAGGGCGAGCAGGCCGCCGCGACCCTGCGCGTGCAGGGCGAGGATCGAGACCGCGGCGGTGAGTCCGGTCAGGGGATCGGCGATCGCATCGGCACAGAAGCGAGGCGCGGCCGATGCGTCGCCCGGTTCGAAGGCGAGGCCCGCGGCGACCGCGGCGTCGTCGCCGAAGGCGATCCATTCCCGGTCGCGGCCGTAGCCGGTGATCGAGGCCCAGAGGCGCCCGGGCCGGCCCGCGACCCAGGTCCGCGCGTCGATGCCGAGCTGGGCGAGGGCCCGGGGCCGCGCGCTTTCGAGGACGACGTCCGCGGACTCGAGCAGGCGCAGGAAGAGCTCGCGGCCCGGGGCCTCTGTGAGGTCGAGGGCGCAACCGTGTTTGTCGCCGTTCAGCAGCGAGAAGAAGCGCGGCTCGCCCGAGCGGGCACCGTCCGGTCGGCGCGCGCTCTCGACCTTGAGGACCTCGGCGCCGGCCTGCGCGAGGAGTGCGCCGGCGAGGGGGCCCGCCCAGAGGCTCGAGAGATCGAGGACGCGCAGGCGATCGGGGCGGCGCGGCGGCGGCGCGAACGCGCGGGGGCCGGGCTCGAGTCGAAAGGGCGCGGGGGCATCGTTCGCCGCCGGAGCGGCGAGGGCGATGGCGAGCCCGATCTCCCGGCCGCGCTCGACGAGCGGCTCGGCGTCGCGCGGGACGAGCGTTCGGGCGAGGGCGCTCCAGTCGCGCCCGTCGGCTCCGGCCGGTCGCTCGCGCTCGAGCCAGGCCGGCAGGAGATCCCAGTCTTCCTCACGCGGGAGATTGAGGGCGACTCGTCCGTCGCGGGTCGGCAGCAGACGTGCGCTTCCGCCGCAGGACACCTCGCCGCGGCGCGCCAGGCCGAATAACGCCGCGCGTTCGGCGAGCAGCGCCGGGGCGTCGAGCTCAGCGAATCCACACCCCGGCGCGAGGGCCTCGAGCGCCCGGCCCAGGCCGAGGGCCGCGCTCGCGAGCGGCCCCGCGGCGAAGCCAGGAGGCCCGTCGGCGGGCCCCGTCAGGGCCATCGCGCCGGACCGGACCCAGTCGAGGGCGGGGCTCGTCGGATCGGGGCGGGCCGGGACGTCGAGGGCGAGGCCGAGATCGCGGAGCAGGGCGTTCGCGTGCCGGGCGGCCGGGTCGGTCGTCGACCCGTCGGACATCGGTCCTCCCGCGTCCCGGGCGTGATCTGCCGGGCGTTCGGGACGGGCAGGACGGCGGGTTTCCGGCGATCGGTGCATGGGGGTCTCGCGGCGTGCCGACGTTAGCATTCGACCCTTGGAATCCGTATTCTCGGCCGGCCCGTGAAGCGGGCGATCCGCGCCTGATCCCCGTGTCCAGTCGGACCCTCGATCCCGGTCGGCCCTCCCAGTCGGGCTGCCCCGGTGCGCGAATCGCGACGCCTGCGCGGCATCGAGGAGAGAGACGAAGATGGCGGTGTTGAAGGCGGGGACGCGATTCAAGAGCGCGGTGTGCGCGTCGCAGATCATGGTGGTCAAGGCGCCGGCGCGGGACGTGGTGCTGACCTGCGGCGGGGTGCCCGTCGTCGAGCTCGCGGCGGCCGATGCGCCCGGGGGCTCGGTCGACCCGGCCCACAAGCAGGGCACCCAGATGGGCAAGCGCTACACGAACGCGGCCGACGACCTCGAGCTCCTCTGCACCAAGCCGGGCGAGGGCGGGCTCGCCGTCGATGGTGAGATCCTGGTCGTCAAGGGGGCGAAGCCGCTTCCGTCGTCTGATTAGTCCGTTCGTCCGACCGACTCGGTGAGCAAGTCATGAACCTGATGATGATCCTCGAGATGGCGGCCGGGGCGATGGGCGACCGGGTCGCCTTCCAGAACGGCGCCGATCGCCTGACCTATCAACAGCTCTTCGAGGCGGCGGGCGCGCTGGCGGCCGCCCTCGACGATGGCCGCACGAAGCATCTCGCGATGCTCGACGTGTCGACCCTCGCGCTGCCGATCGGCGTCTTCGGCGCGTCGTGGGCGGGCATTCCGTTCGCGCCGCTGAACTACCGCCTGACGGACCCCGAGCTCGACGCGCTGATCGCGCAGCTCAATCCCGGCTGCCTCGTCACCGATGCGGCCCGCGCCGCGCGCCTCGGCGATCGCCTGGTGCCGACCGCGGACGGCCAGTACGTCGCCGTCGGGACCCGCGAGTCGCTGCTCGAGAAGACCCGCGCGCCCGGCGCCCGGCTGCGCGAAGAGCCCTGGTCGATGGACCCGGACGACACGGCGATCCTGCTCTTCACGAGCGGGACGACGGGCGCCCCGAAGGCCGCCGTGCTCCGCCAGAAGCACCTCGTCTCCTATGTCCTCGGCACCGTCGAGTTCATGAGCGCCGACGAGGCCGATGCCTCGCTCAACTGCGTGCCGCCCTACCACGTCGCCGGCATGGCGGCGATCGCGAGCTCGGTCTACTCCGGCCGACGCGTCGTGCAGCTCGCGAACTTCAGCGCCGAGGCCTGGCTCGAGACCGCGCGCCGCGAGCAGATCACCCACGCCTTCGTCGTGCCGACCATGCTCGCCCGCATCGTCGACGCGCTCGCGGGCCAGTCTGACGCCGGCCTGCCGAGCCTGCGCGCGCTCTCGTACGGGGGCGGCAAGATGCCGCTGTCGGTGATCGAGAAGGCGATGAAGCTCTTCCCGCAGACCGACTTCACGAACGCCTACGGCCTGACGGAGACGAGCTCGACGATCGCGCTGCTCGGTCCCCAGGACCACCGCGAGGCCTTCGCCAGCACCGACGAGAAGGCCCGCAAGCGCCTCGTCTCGGTCGGTCAGCCTTTGCCGACCGTCGAGGTCAAGGTCTGCGACGCCGAGACCGGCGAGGCCCTCGCGGCCGGCGAGCATGGCCTGATCCACGTGCGCGGCGAGCAGGTCTCGGGCGAGTACCGCGGCCGGGGCTCGCAGCTCGACGCCGAGGGCTGGTTCAATACGCGCGACGGCGGCTATCTCGACGAGGCGGGCTTCCTGTTCCTCGAGGGCCGGATGGACGACGTGATCGTTCGCGGCGGCGAGAACATGTCGCCGGGCGAGATCGAGGACGTGCTGCTGACCCACGCCGGGGTGCTCGACGCCTGCGTCGTCGGCGTGCCCGACGAGCAGTGGGGCGAGGCGGTGGCGGCCGTGGTCGTGCTCTCGCCGAAGGCGACCGCGACCGCAACCGAGCTCCAGCAATGGGTGAAGGATCGACTGCGATCTTCGCGAACGCCTGAACGAATCGAGTTCTGGACCGAGCTCCCGTACACGGAGACCGGCAAGCTGCTGCGCCGCAAGGTGCGCGAGGCGTTGCGGGAGACGGGTTGAGCGCCCGGTCGACTCCGATCCTCTCGGCAGCGGAGCTCGGACGCGCCCTCTGCGTCCCCGACGCCGGGGAGGCCTACTCGCCGATCGGCGGGCCCGGGGTCCTCGTTCTCGATCTCGATCGCAGCGCCGAGGAGCGCGGGGCGGTCCCGCTCGCGGCGATCCTCGCCGAGCTGCCCCGGCTGCCCTGCGTCACGATCGCGGTGGGCGCCGCTTTCGCCGGCACGGATCCCGGCCGCCTCGCGGCGGCCTGCGACGTCCATCTCGAGAACCGCGCCGAGCTCGAGGCCTTCCGGATGGGTTTCGAGAAGAAGCCCGTCGCGGCGCTGGCCTTCGCCCAGCTCCTGCGCGGCTTCACGCCCGAACGGCCGGTCGAGCAGGGCCTCGTCGCCGAGTCCTTCGTCTACTCGACGCTCCAGTCCGGCAGCGAGTTCCGGGACTGGCTCGCCGCGCGAACCGGCAAGCCTCGTCGGCCGACCCGGGACACCGGGCCCGCCTGCCGGCTCGCGCGCGACGGCGCGCGCCTCGAGCTCCGGCTCAATCGCCCGACGCGCCACAACGCCTTCTCCCGCGCGCTGCGCGACGCGCTCGCCGAGGGCCTGGTCGTCGCGCTCGCGGATCCCTCGATCGAGCAGGTCGTGCTCTGCGGCGAAGGCGAGTCGTTCTGCAGCGGCGGCGATCTCGACGAGTTCGGCTCGTTCCCCGACCCGGCGGCGGCACACGCGGTGCGCACGACGCGCAGCCCGGCCCTCCTGATCGCCCGCCTCGCGGGCCGCACCCGCAGCGAGATCCACGGCGCCTGCATCGGCGCGGGCATCGAGCTCCCGGCCTTCACGGATCACGTCGTCGCCGACGAGGACACCTTCATCGAGCTGCCCGAGGTGCGTCTCGGGCTCGTGCCCGGGGCGGGCGGGACCGTCTCGATCGCCCGCCGCATCGGTCGCCAGCGCACCGCCTGGCTCGGCCTCTCCGGCCGCCGCATCGACGCGAAGACCGCCCTCGATTGGGGTCTGGTCGACGAGGTCCGTCTCCGGCAGCATCCGCCTTCCTGAAGAGCGCAGAAGCGCGGGAGAGCTCCGAATGGCGGGACCGATGGCGGGAATCAAGGTCGTCGAGATGGGCGTCTGGGTCGCGGGGCCCGCGGCCGGTGGGATCCTCGCCGATTGGGGCGCCGACGTCGTCAAGATCGAGCCGCCCGGGATCGGCGATCCGGCCCGGCTCTTCCGATACATGCTGGGCGGCGATCTCCCGTACAACCCGGTCTTCGAGAACGACAACCGCAGCAAGCGCAGCGTCGCCGTCGATCTGCGAAAGCCCGAGGGTCTGGCGATCGCCCTCGACCTGATCCGTCAGGCCGACGTCTTCGTGTCGAACATCCGCCCGGCCGGCCTCGCCCGTCTCGGCCTCGATCCCGACACGCTCTGCAAGCGGTTCCCGCGCCTCGTCTACGCGATCGTGACCGGCTACGGCCTCGAGGGGCCCGAGGCCGACCGCGCGGCCTACGACATCGCCGCGTTCTGGGCCCGCTCGGGCATCGCCGCCTCGCTGGCCCAGCCCGGCAGCCCGCCGCCCCATCAGCGCGGGGGCATGGGCGACCACAACGCCGGACTCGCCGCCGCCGCGGGCATCTCGGCGGCGCTCTTCCAGCGCGAGCGCGACGGCAAGGGGCAGGTCGTGTCGACCTCGCTCCTGCGCGAGGGCATCTACACGCTCTCCTTCGACATGGCGGTCGCCATGCGCTTCGGCCTGCCGATCCAGATCGGCAACCGCAAGACGATGGGCAACCCGGCCATCAACTGTTATGCGGACTCGGAGGGGAAGTACTTCTGGATCGTCGGCCTCGAGGGCGAGCGCCACTGGCCGCCGCTCGCCCGGGCCGCCGGGCATCCCGAATGGATCGCCGACCCGCGCTATGCGAATCCCCGCGATCGCGCGATGAACGCGGCGGGTCTGATCGCCGAGCTCGACGCGATCTTCGCGACGAAGACCCGGGCGGAGTGGGGCGCGATCTTCGATGCCGAGAAGGATCTGTGGTGGGCGCCGGTGCAGACCGTCGAAGAGGTGCTGTCGGATCCCCAGGCCGCCGCGGCCGGGGCGTTCGTCGAGGTCCCGGACGGCGACGGCACGACGCTGCTCCCCGCGACCCCCGTCGATTTCGGCCGCACGGCCTGGGCGCCCCGGGCGATGGCCCCCGAGCTCGGCCAGCACACCGACGCGATCCTCTCCGAGCTCGGCCGCAGCGCCGCCGACATCATGCGTCTGCGCGAGGCCGGCATCATCGCCTGAAGCCCCGCCCCGGCGAATCGGTCGTCTGCGCGGGCGATCAGGCGCCGCCAGCCCTCAGCCCGTGGTCGCGGTCCGCCGCGACCGCGGGCGATCAAAAGTCGAAGCGGATGCCGGCCACCTGCCAGGCGAAGTAGAACTCTTCGCGCTTCACCGCCTCCGGCAGGTAGTTGAAGATCATCTGGGTGCCGAGGAAGACCTTCTCGCTGACCTGGTACTCGACGCCGACGCCGAAATCGATCAGGAAGCCGACGGCCGCGTCTCCATCGCGTCGGCCGTTGTCGTTCTCGATGACCGCGAAGCCCATGCCGGCGATGCCGTACGGGTGGACCCGGTCGAAGGCGCGGCCCGGCAGGTCGGGAATCGTGACGCGCAGGTTGCCCGTCGGCGCGACGACGGTCCGATTGTCCGTGAACCCGATCTGCATCGCCGGTCCGAAGGCGATCCAGTCGTTGAACGCGTAGGGCGCGTCGAGATTGACGAGGAAGGTGTCGGGATCGGCGGTGAAGCCGATGCCCGTCTGGAGGGACCAGCCGGGCGGGGCGTTGCGAGGGGCGGAGGATCCGGCTCGGCTCGGCGGCGGGCTCTCGGCCGGCTGCGGGGCAGACCAGTCGTCGTTCGAGTCGTCGCCCCAGTCCTGGGCCTTCGCCGGCGCGTCCGCGAGGAGCAGGGCGGCGAGCAGGCCCGTCAGCAGGACGGCGAGGCGCCGGGCTCGGGGCGTCGCGGGGCTCGTTCGGGCGGATGCGATCATGGAATCCTCCTCTTCCTCGCCGGCCGCCGCGGTGTTCGGCGGGGGGCGATGATGGACACGCAGGGCCCGTTC
>JBIPOQ010000584.1:0-2706 GCA_044379055.1 Myxococcota bacterium | reverse complement strand
GCCCGGCCTCCCGACCCGTACCCGGCTTCCCCCTCGTCTGCCCCGATTCACTCTTCGGCATCGTCTTCCCCTTCATCCTGCTCGTCGGTTGCGTCCCCGAGCGCGTCTTCGGCTTCGTTCTCTTCGTCGCTCGCGGCGTCGCCTTCCTCGTCGAAGTCGTCTTCCTCGTCGAACTCGTAGAGGTCCTCGTCGATCCCGGCGGCGGCATCCGTCGAGTCGAGGACTCTCGCCTCGCGATTCGAGAGATAGGCGTTTCGCACGAAGGCGTAGTAATCGAAGGCATCTTCACGGCTGCTCGCGATCTCTTCCAGGTAGATCGCGCGCAGGTTGATGAGACGGAAGGAGCGACTGCCGATCGAGGCAACGGTCGTCTGCCATCCATTCAGTCCGACGACGTCGAACCAGAAAAAGTTCATGTAGCCCCAGGCACCGGCGGTCGTGTCGACCATCTCGCCGAAGCCGTCCCGGACGGTGAACGGCCCCAGGATCGGCATGACGAGATAGGCCCCCGGCGGGACGCCCCAATGCCCGAGGGTCTGGCCAAAATCCTCGTCGTTGTCCGGGATCCCGACCCGGGTCGCGACGTCGAAAAAGCCCCCGATCCCGAGCGTCGAGTTGAAGAAGAAGCGCGCCACGTCCTCGACGACGCGCGCGGGCTTTGCCTGCAGGATCTCGTTGGCGATGACGAGCGGCATGCCGAGATTGGTATAGAAGTTCTCGATCCCATCCTGGACCGGTCCCGGCACGACGTAGTCCCAACCCTTCGCGACCGGCTCGAGCGCAATCTGATCGACCTTCTCGTTGAACGCGAAGATGCTGCGATTCATCTTCTCGAGGGGATCGGGACGCTGGGGAGTCGCGCAGCCCGCCGTCGCCAGCGCGAGAACGAACGCGAGAAGAAGAACGATCCGACCCTGTCGAGTGCTGCCCCGGACCATGCTCAATCCGATACGCCCGCGTCGTGGACGAGGCGTCCGACGAGCTTGTCGATCGAGAAGGCGCTCTCGGTGAACTCGAAGGATTCTCCGTCGGCGAGGTTCGCGTCTTCGGCACCGAGCTCGACCGAGATGAACTGATCGCCGAGCAGGCCAGCCGTCCGGATCGCCGCGGACGAGTCCGTCGAGATCGCGACGTCCGCATCGACCGAAAGCGTCACCTTCGGTCGGCTCTCGGCGTCGAGCCCGATGGAATCGACCTGGCCGATCTTGACGCCCCCGATCCGGACCGGCGCGCGCACCGAAAGCCCGCCGATGTCGTCGAAGGTCGCCTCGAGCGCGATCCGCCGGGTCGCTCCGAACTCGATCCCCCCCACCTGCAGCGAGAGATAGGCGAGCGTCGCGAGCCCCACGAGCACGAAGAGGCCGACGATCAGGTCCCGCGTCGCATGATTCTGCATCGAAGCATCCTTTCCAGTCGTTCCGGCCTACACGCCCCAGAGCGCCGTGATGACGTAATCCGCGAGCAGGATGCAGACCGACGCCGTCACGACCGTCGAGGTCGTCGCCCGCGCGACCCCCGCCGCATCCGGATCGCAGGTATGTCCCTTGTAGGTCGAGATCAGGCCGAGCAACAGCCCGAAGACGAGGCTCTTGAGGAGGCTCTGACCGACGTCGTCGCCGAACAGGACCGCGTCCTCGAGCCCTGAAATGTAGACGCCTCCGTCGAGCCCCTGCCGCCAGACGCCGACGCCGTAGGCACCCGCGATCGCGAACACGATGAAGAGGCCGTTCAGGAGCGGCATCGCGATCGTCAGCGCGAGCGCGCGCGGCAAGGCGACGAAATGCATCGGGTCGATCGCCATCATGCGCAGCCCGTCGAGCTGCTCGGTCGACTTCATCGCACCGATCTCCGCCGTGATCGCCGAGCCCGCGCGCCCCGTGACGAGCAGCCCCGTCAGGACCGGGCCGAGCTCGCGCACGAGCGAGAGGCCGACGACGGCGCCGAGCCCCTCCTCCGCGCCGAACCGCGTCAGGGTCGTATAGAGCTGAAGCCCGAGGACCATGCCGACGGTGAAGCCCGACAGACAGATCAGCGCGACCGACAGCACGCCCGCATCGAAGAGCGCGCGCACGAAGAAGCCGAAGCGGCTCGGCGATCGGGGGACCACGCCGACCAGATGGCCGCCGAAGCGGGCGATGCGCCCGAGGCCTGCGACGCCGGCCGTGGCCTGAGCGCCGAGCTCGCGAATCCATCCGGTCATGTCGCGCTCCCGGCTCGCAGCTCGTGGAGCCGCGCGAGATAGCTGCGGCCGTCCTCGCCGAGGAAGTCGGTGACCTCGGGATCCGCGCTGCTCGCGAGGTCCTCGGGCGAGCCGGCGATGCAGCCGCCACGGCGCAGCAGGATCATCTGGTGCGCCATGCGGAGCGACGAGGCCAGGTGGTGCGAGGTGACGACGATGGTCAGGCCGAGCGCGCGGTTCAGCTCGACGAGCAGATCCTCGATGCGCGAGACGTTGACGGGATCGAGGCCCGAGAAGGGCTCGTCGCAGAGCAGGATCTCGGGCTCCATCACGATCGCCCGCGCGAAGGCAACACGCCGCAACATGCCGCCCGAGAGCTGGCGCGGCAGCAATCCTTCGACGCCCTCGAGGCCGACGGATTTCAAGACGCGGGCGACCTGGGTCGCGATGTCGGCCCAGGACTTCCGCATGTGCTCGCGCAGCGGCAATCCGACGTTCTCGAGGACGGTCATCGAGTCGAGCAGCGC
>JBIPOQ010000582.1:0-2708 GCA_044379055.1 Myxococcota bacterium | reverse complement strand
CGCGTCGCAGAACTCGCGGATCGCCTGCGCCGGATAGCCGCGGCGGCGCATCGCCGCGATCGTCGGCATGCGCGGATCGTCCCAGCCCCCGACGTGGCCCTCGTCGACGAGGCGCTTCAGGAAGCGCTTGCTCGTGATCATGTGGGACACGTTGAGCCGCGCGAACTCGATCTGCCGCGGGCGGCTCGGGACCGAGCAGTGGTCGAGGACCCAGTCGTAGAGCGGGCGGTGGTCCAGGAACTCGAGGGTGCAGAGCGAGTGGGTCACGTGCTCGATCGCATCCGAGAGGGGATGGGCGAAGTCGTACATCGGATAGATGCACCAGGCGTCGCCCGTGCGGTGATGGGGCTTGTGCTGGATCCGGTACAGGATGGGATCGCGCAGGGCGACGACGGCGGCGGCCATGTCGATCCGGGCCCGCAGGACGCGACTGCCTTCCGCGAACTCGCCCGCCCGCATGCGCGCGAAGAGGTCGAGATTCTCCTCGATGCTCCGGTTGCGGAAGGGGCTCTCGCGACCGGGCTCGGTCAGCGAGCCCTGGTTGGCGCGGATCTCTTCGGCGGACTGGTCGTCGACGAAGGCCTTGCCCTTGCGGATGAGCTCCACCGCGAAGCCGTAGAGCTTCTCGAAGTAGTCCGACGCGTAGTAGAGATGTTCCTTCCAGTCGAAGCCGAGCCAGCGGACGTCGGCCAGGATGCCGTCGACGTACTCGGTCTCCTCGGTCGCGGGATTCGTGTCGTCGAAGCGCATGTGGCAGCGGCTGTTCGGGTTCTCCTGCGCGAGGCCGAAGTCGAGGCAGATCGCCTTGGCGTGGCCGACGTGGAGGTAGCCGTTCGGCTCGGGGGGAAAGCGCGTGACGATCCCGGCGTGGCGCCCCGAGGCCAGGTCCTCCGCGATGATCGCGCGAATGAAGTCCCGACCCTCGCTGCGGGCCTCTCCTCGGTCGTCTCCGGACACGGCATTCCTCGTTCGCTGGCGCGCGGCGGCGCGGGATCGACGCGATCGATGCCGTTTCGCCGGGGGGCAGCGGGGACATCGGATCCGATCGCGGCGGAGTCTCGCATGGCTCGCGCCGGCGTCCAAGGCTCGCGGGCCGATCGGCATCGCCCCGATCACGGGCCGCGGGCCGACTGGCCCCGCCCGACCCGCCGCCGGGCCCGATTCGCGCTGCTATTCTGGCTCGAATCCTCCGCAGGAGCTCCCTTCATGCGCTTCTTGACCGAGCCCCAGATCGAATCCATCCGCGAGCGATTCGGGACCCCCGTCTACGTCTACGACCGCCGGACCCTCGAGGCCGCGGCCGACCAGGTGCTGGCGTTCCCCGCGCCGTGCCGCCTCGTCGGGCGCTTCGCGATGAAGGCGCTGCCGACGGCGGCGGTGCTGCGGATCTTCGACGCGAAGGGGCTCCACATCGACGCCTCGAGCGGCTTCGAGGCCGAGCGTGCCCTGCGCGCCGGCGTCGCCCCCGAGAAGATCCAGATCACGGCCCAGGAGCTGCCGAAGGACCTGAAGGGCCTCGTCCAGCGCGGCGTCCTCTTCAACGCCTGCTCGCTCCACCAGCTGCGTCGCTTCGGCGAGCTCTTTCCCGGCGGCGAGGTCTCCGTCCGCATCAACCCGGGCCTCGGCTCGGGCCACAACAACCGCACCAACGTCGGCGGGCCGAGCTCGTCCTTCGGCATCTGGCACGAGAAGCTCGACCAGGTCCTGGCCCTCGCCCGGGAGTTCGACCTGCGGATCAGCGGGCTCCATACGCACATCGGCTCGGGCGGCGATCCCGAGGTCTGGCAGCGCTGTGCCGCCTTGACCCTCGCGATCGCGCGGCAGCTGCCCGATCTCGACCGGCTCTCGCTCGGCGGCGGCTTCAAGGTCGCGCGCATGCCCGGCGAGAAGGCCGCGGATCTGCACGCCATCGGCGAGGCGCTCTCGCCCGCGATCGCCGGCTTCCTCGCCGAGCGCGGCCGCTCTCGCGAAGATTTCCAGCTCGAGATCGAGCCCGGCACCTTCCTCGTCGCCCTCGCCGGCGCGATCGTCAGCGAGATCATCGACGTCGTCGACACGGGCGAGGCGGGCCACTGCTTCCTCAAGGTCGACACCGGCATGACGGAGCTGCTGCGCCCGTCGCTCTACGGCGCCCAGCATCCGATCCACGTCGTGCCCCACGGCCGAGCGGCGTCCGGCGAGACCCGGGACTATCTCGTCGTCGGCCACTGCTGCGAGTCGGGCGACATCCTGACCCCGGGCCCCGGCGATCCCGAAGGCCTCCTGCCGCGGACCCTCGCCCGGGCGGAGATCGGGGACACGGTCGTGATCGAGGGGGCCGGCGCCTATGCCTCGGGCATGGCCGCGAGCAACTACAACGCCTTCCCGAAGGCGGCCGAGGTCCTGATCGAGAACGACGGAACGCCGCGCCTCATCCGGTCGCGGCAGACCCTGGCGCAGTCGCTCGAGAACGAGCTCTGAACCCGGCCGACCGCCGGCCTGCGACTCAGCTGCGGCGCTGGGGCTTCTGCCGGAAGCCCTTGCGGAACGGCGCCGCCTGGACCTGACCCATCTGCTTCGGCGGGCGCTCGAGCTGGAGCCCGTACCAGATGACGCCGAAGCGCTTCATGGAGACGTCCTTCCCGTTCTGGAGCCGCGACAGGTTCTCCTTCGTCGACTCGTTGCTCGGCTCGATCTTCTGGCAGGCGATCAGCTTGTCGATCGCGCCA
>JBIPOQ010000583.1:0-2708 GCA_044379055.1 Myxococcota bacterium | reverse complement strand
TCCGCGTCAATACCGTCGCGCCGGGCTTCAAATGGGGGCCGGTACTCGAGGCCTGGGCGAACGAGCAGGCGGCGAAGCGCGGCGTCCCGCTCGGCGAGGTCGTCGCCGGACTCGAGCGCGAGACTGCGCTCGGGAGCCTCGCCTCCGACGACGACGTCGCGAATTCGGTCGTCTTCTTCCTCTCGGATCTGTCGGCGAAGGTGACCGGACAGATCCTGTACGTCGAAGCGGGGAGCTATCTGGGCTGAGCGTCCGGACCTGCTCGTCTCCGTCTCGAAGGAGCTTCGGATGCCCGGCACCATGCGATATCAGGTCTTCGGCAACACCGGTCTCAAGGTCTCCGAGCTCGCGCTCGGCGCGATGACCTTCGGCGAGGCCTGGGGCTGGGGCAGCTCGAAGGCCGAGAGCCACGCCGTCTTCGAGGCCTTCGCCGAAGCGGGTGGCAACTTCATCGATACCGCCGACGTGTACACCGGCGGAGCGAGCGAGCAGATCCTCGGCGAGCTGATGGGCGCCGAGCGCGACCGCTTCGTCGTCTCGACGAAGTTCACGGCGGGTCCCGCGGCCCGGGATCCCAACGCCGCGGGCAACTCGCGCAAGCACATGATCCGCTCGCTCGAAGCGAGTCTCGCTCGCCTCGGGACCGACTACGTCGACGTCTACTGGGTCCACGTCTGGGATTTCCTGACGCCGATCGAAGAGGTCATGCAGGCCTTCGACGACCTCGTGCGCAGCGGCAAGGTCCTCTACGTCGGCCTCTCGGATGCGCCCGCCTGGGTCGTCGCGCGCGGGCAGACCCTCGCCGAGGCCCACGGCACGACGCGTCTCGCGAGCGTTCAGATCCAGTACAGCCTGACCGAGCGCCGCGCCGAGGCCGACTACTTCACCCTCGCCGAGACCCTCGATCTCGCGGTCTGCTGCTGGTCACCCCTCGACCAGGGCCTGCTGACCGGGAAATACGCGCCGGCGGGCGGGCTCACGGCCGAATCCCGCCGCAGCGCCCTCCACGGCGCGGCGATCCCGGCGGCCAAGGCCCCCGTCGTCGCCGAGCTCGTCGCCGTCGCGCGCGAGCTCGGCTGCAGCCCGGCCGCCGTCGCGCTGCGCTGGATCCGGCGGCGCTCGCCGCGGGCGATTCCGATCGTCGGCGCGCGGACGCGGGCCCAGCTCGAAGACAGCCTCGGCGCCCTCGATCTCGCGTTGCCGGACGCGCTCTTCGAGCGGCTCGAGCAAGTCAGCCGGGTCCCGCAGGCCTGGCCCCACGAGATGCTCGCGAGCCCCGCCCAGACCGGCTTCACCTACGGTGGCTACCTCGACCGCATCGATTCGACGCGACCCCTGCCGATCCTCGGTGGAGGCGAGAAGGGGCCGCGAAGCTATCTCGCGCGGGATCAGTAGATGACCTGCTTCTCGACGAGCTCCGCATAACGTGCTTCGGACAGGCCCAGAAGCCCCTTCAAGATCCGGTCGTTGTCCTGCCCGAGCATCGGCCCCGGGCGCGCGACGGGCCGGCTCCGGCTCATCTTGACGAAGGGCGCGTAGACCGTCTCGCGGAATCCTTGCGGGTTCATGAGCTCGACGAAGGTCTCCCGGGCCGCGAAATGGGGATCGCTCGAGAGACTCGGCACGTCGAGCACGGGCGTCGCCGCGACGCCCCGGGCCTGCAGCGCCTCGCAGAGCGCGCGGGCGTCCTGCGGCCGCGTCCAGTCCGCGAGGCACGCATGAATCCGCTCGAGGTCGGCGAGGCGACCCGCGTGGGTCGCGAGCTCGCTCGCGCGGCACCAGTCCTGATCGATCGCCGCGGCGAGCGCGCGCCACTCGGCGTCCTCCTCGACGACGATCGCGACCCATTGGTCCACGCCCGCGCAGGGGAAGACGCCGTGGGGCGCCGCCTGGGCGAGGGGATGGCGATTGCCGAGGGGCCCCCCGACGCGACCGTTCAGCATGAAGTCCATGAAGGCCGGGGCGATGAGGTGCGAGAGGCCTTCCTGCTGCGACTGCTCGATCCACTGGCCCTCGCCGGTCTTGCGCCGGTGCTCGAGGGCGGCCAGCACGGCGAAGGCGCCCAGCACGGCGTTGTGCGCGTCGGCCATCGGCTGCTCGAAGGGGATCACGTCGCCCGGGCCGTATCCCGTCAGGCTGTCGAGCCCGGTCAGGCTCGCGAGGGCGTTGCCGTAGGTGCGGACGTTCGCGAGCGGTCCGCCCGAGCCGGCCGCCGGCATCGAGAGCAGGACGAGATCCGGGCGGAATCGGACGAGATCGGCATGACGCAGCTCGTTGCGCTCGGCGACGCCGGGGCCGAAGTTCTCGATCGCGACGTCGCACTGGGCGACGAGCGCATGGGCGAGCGCGCGACCCTCGGCTTTCGCGAGATCGAGGGTCACGCTGCCGTTGCCCGCCCACATGTTGTGCTGCGTCAACGACCGCTCGGGATGCGGCGTTGGATCCTCGCAGGGCGGCACCCAGCGCATGATGTCGATGCGGGCCCGGCTCTCGACCTTGATGACGTCCGCGCCGAGGAAGCCCAGGATCTGCCCGACCATCGGTCCCGCCCAGACCCAGCCGAAGTTCGCGACCCGGATGCCTTCGAGGGGCAGCCGCCCGGTCTTTGCCGCCGCGGTCGCTGCGGTCGCCGTGATCGGCTCGCGACGCGCGGGCTCGCGCACGTGCGTCGTTCGAAGAGGGCGAGCCGCTGCGTCGAGAAGCTCGCG
>JBIPOQ010000581.1:0-2711 GCA_044379055.1 Myxococcota bacterium | reverse complement strand
CGATGTCGCCGGCGGCGACGCCGCCGGGCTGCCGCTCGTCGTCGGCGGGGATCGCGCCCTCGAGACCCGCCGCGACGGTGACCTCGGTGAACACGGCGGGAGCGCTCTGCCGGTAGAGCTTCGTCGTCCGCGTCGTCGAACAGACCGCCGCGCCGAGCTTGTAGCAGTCGCCGAGAGTCAGGAGATCGAGGGCGCCGTCGCCATCGTAGTCGAGCCAGAGCCCCACCCGCGTCCGCTCGAGATCAGCGAGGCCGGCCGCCGCGCCGATCTCGGCGAAGGTTCCGTTGCCGTTGTTGCGGTAAAGGCGGTTCGGCCGGTTGCCGCGCATCGGCACGAAGAGATCGATGTCGCCGTCGGCGTCGAAGTCGGAGGCGGCTGCACCGCCCCCTTTCCCGTTGAGCGACGGGTACGCGAGGATTCCAGCGGCGACGGTCTCGTCACTGAACGTGACCTGGGCCCCGGCCGCGCCCCCCAGGCCGACGAGGCCCAGGACGATCAGCAGGGGAATCAGGGGAGCACCGGGAGCGGCAGAGCGTCGAAATTCCGGGAGCAGGGGCTGCGTCATGGGTGCCTCGAGGCTCGCGATCTGGCAAGCGGTACTGGACGTCCGACTCAATGCGGTGTCGGCCCGCAAGGTAACGCGCCGCCCCTGACACAGCCCTGTTCTTTCGTGCCCGAATCGGCCCCCTCGGTGTCACTCGCCGTTACGCGGCCCTCCCGCGCTGCCGACGCCCTGCCTGGAGACTGCCGACCGTGGCCAAAAGTCCCAGGAGCAGCCCGACGCCCAGCGGCCCCGAGAGCGGCACCGCCGCCGCGACCGGATGGCTCAGCGGATCGAGCGGGTCCGTGCCGGCCAGCAGCTCGTCACCGTCCGAGTAACCGTCGTTGTCGCTGTCGGTATCCCGGTAGTTGGGCGTCCCGTCCCCGTCCGTGTCGTCGTCCTGCCAATTGCCGTTCTGGTTCGCGTCCTCGAGGGCGGTCAGCCAGCCGTCGCCGTCGTCGTCCGTGTCGAGAGCATCGATCAGACCGTCCTGGTCGGTGTTCCGCGGCGCCTGTGCGTCGACGACCTCGATCCCGTCCGGGATGCCGTCGCCGTCGCTGTCGGCCAGGTCCGGGTTCGTCCCGAGCCCGAGCTCGACGCCGTTGTCGAGGCCATCGCCATCGCGGTCGTCGACCTCCTCGGTCGTGTCGCTCGCATCGGCACAGCCGGGGTCGGCGAGATCGAAGAGCCCGTCTTCGTCGTTGTCGACGAGATCCTGGCAGGCGGTGCGACCGAAGAACTGAGTCTGCGCGAAGGCAACCGCGTCGCGAGCGACCTCCTGCCCGATGTGGCGGCCCGGGATGTCGTCCTGCGGGGGATGGATGCCGCCCCAGATGCGCGAGAGGCTCGTCTGGTCCGAGGCGTCGTGATAGGTCGCCCACTGCATCACGACCGTCTGGCTCGGTCCGTCCTCGAAGACGAGGAACTCGTTCTGCGGCGCCGGGAACTCGCCGAGGCCGCCCGGGAAATACTTCGAGCCGGTGACGAGGGTCATCAGCTCCGAGGCCGCTCGGCTGTAGGTGCTGTGGCCCGAGAGGTAGCCCGCGAAGGGCGGCGTCACGAAGGTGGGCCGCTGATAGGGCCACCAGTTCTCGGCCAGGATCCAGCCGACGCCGGCGACGTCGGTCTCCTCGTTCTGGATGTAGTCGGGGCCACGCCAGGCGCGGATCGCGATCTTGCCGACGTGGGCGGCGAGGTGTTCGTGGCGCTGGCCGGGCGCGCTGCTCTCGGCCGTCACGACCTCGATGGTATTCGGATGGAGCGGCAGACCTTCCGGGTGGTAGCTCGGACCCTGCGGATCCGAGGACTGCCCGCGATCCGCCATGTAGCGAACGCTCGAAACGGGCCGCGTGTAGTCGTACCAGCCCTTGATGCCCCAGGCGGAGATCGCGGCGTCGTGCATCGCGCCGCCCATCATGAGGTACATCTTCACGTCCCACTCGAGGTCGTCGAGCTCAGGGCCCGTGCCGCCCATGCGCTTCACGAACAGCGGATGGTCCGCCACGTAGTTCGCGATCGTGAACCAGTGGCCCGGCGGCGTCTCCGACTCGGGACCGTCGGCCCAGAACTCCGCGAGCACGCGGGTGTAGTCGCCGCGGGGCACGATGTTGGGCGGATAGGGCTGGCCGGTCACCGGATTGATCGGATGGCCCGTGCCCCAGTCGCCGCCGCCGTCGACATCGTAGAACGCAGCCCATTCGTCCGGATCGGGCAGCGGCCCGTTGCCGATCGCGCCGGGCGAGATGTCGATCATCACGCCGTCGGCCGGATCGAGCTGCGAGCTCCAGACGACGTCGAGCAGGGCGCCGAACTTGAAATAGTCGTCGCCGACCCCGCCGAGCAGCGGCGGCGGACCCGGATCGTGGTAGACGGGGTAGTCGAAGCCGTTCCGGTTGTAGAGCGTGCGATCCGCGGCCGTCATCGCGAAGGGCGTGACCCGGCCCCACTCGGGCGAGAGGAAGGGCGGGAAGCCGCCGGGGATCGGGTTGCCCGACTGGTCGATGAAGAACTGGAGGGCGAGCGGCTGCCAGCGGTTCGGATCCACCTGGTTCGGGTTGCCCGGCAGCGCCGGCAGCAGCGGCGGGTTGATCGGCTGGTAGTTGATGTTCGCGAAGCCGTTCGCTTCGTTCGAGCCGTCGGCCGCGCCGAAGGCGAGCACTGCCGCCGCGAC
>JBIPOQ010000580.1:0-2722 GCA_044379055.1 Myxococcota bacterium | reverse complement strand
GCGCGGCCCTCCGCTTCGCAGGAGCAGCGCGATGAGGTCCTCGAGCGAGAGTCGCTCGACACCGTCGCGGACGAGCCGCTCGCGAGGACGATCGCTCCGCGTGCGCGAGATCGCGACACGTCGGTCCCGATCGACCCCTGAATCGACCCGCACGACCGGCGGATGGGACACGCTGCCTGCTCCCGGCGCGAGAAATCGCCGGGGCCAGGATTGCGTCACCGGCGAGCGGAGGCTCGCCGAGCGCGCGAGTACTCGGCGTGTGAAGCGAGGGCGACGGGCGGACCGCGGCCGGACCGCTGACCTCCGGACGTCGCTCGCCGTCAGCGATCGAAGGCGCCGCGATCGTCGAGAGAGCGCTCGCGCTCCCCCTCGGTCGCGCCCGACTCGGACGTCCGCCCCGCGGCCGCGAAATCGTCGGCCAGCCAGGCGGTCTTCTCGTCCCCTGCCGCGCGCAGGGCTTCCACGACCTCGTTGAGGAGTCCGCGCGACCGAGCCCGCTCGGCGAGCCGAGCCACCCAGAGCTCCTGCTCCGCCAGGTTGTGACGCGCGATGTAGTGCGCGAACTCCACGGGATTCTCGAGCGCCCGCGCGAGCCAGGCGTCTCGCGGATCCTCGCCGCCGGAATCGTCGGCCCGCAGTCCCGACTGGCCGTCCGCCGGCCGGCGCGAGAGCGAGGTCGGCATGGCCGTGGCGAACGCCCCGGAGACGCGATTGGACGCGGCCGTCGGCGTCGGTCCCGAAGGCGCGAAGCCCTGGGCGAGCATCGGATCCCCGAATCGGGATCCCGACGCGCTCGCCTGATTCGAAGGGCCACGCGGAGCCTCCCGCGGCGCGTCCTCCCAGGGCTCGGACGCCAATGCATCCTGCGCCGCATAGGTCGCCTCCGCGCGACCGGCTTCGCGGGCCGGGGACGGCGACGGGAAGACCTCTTGCTCTTCCCGGATGCCCGGAGCGTTCTCCTGCATCGGCAGGGACCGAGCGGGCGCCGGCGCCGCCGCGAGCTCCCGGGCGGCCGATGCCCCGAAGCTGCGATCGATCGCCTCCGTTTCGCTCGGATCGGCTTCGGACGGCGCCCCGGCCGCGAAGCGCTCGTCGGCGGCCGACGCCTCTCGCGCTTCGTTCGGCTCGATCGAGCCCGACACGGGCGTCCGATCCTGGATCGCAAAGATCACGAGCGCGGCGATCGCCATCGCAGAGGCCGGCAGGACGAAGCTCGGCTCGAGCACGCCGCCCACGACGCGCTGGATGCGCTCGCGCAGGGTCGGCTGCGTCTCGCCCGCGCGAATCCGACGCATCACGTTGGCCGCGATCATCGGCGGCGGCTCCGGCTCCGGCAGGGCGCGCAGCAGGCGGATCGTCTGCTGCATCTCCCGCACCTCCTGGGCACAGGTCGTACAGCCGTCGAGATGCGCGTCGACCAGGGCGCGCAGATCGAGGGCGAGATCGCCTTCGAGGTAATCGGCCAGGTGTTCGGTCACGACTGCGTGATTCACTTCAGATGCCCTCGACCGCCGGGCCCGAGCCCAGCAGCTCCTTCAATTCTTCGCGAAGCGCCTGTCGCGCGCGGTGGATGCGGGACTTCACCGTGCCTTCGGCCACGCCGAGGACCTTGGCGATCTCGCCGTAGGCGAGCCCCTCGATGTCGTACAGGATCACCGGCATGCGGAGCGCCGGCGAAAGCTTCTCGAGCGCCGCCCGCACGTGGATCGACATCTCGCCGCCGAGGGCGGCATCCTCCGGATCCCGCGGCGAGCTCGGCAGATCGTCTCCGGCGTCGTTGCGCGTCTTCAGCTTCTCGACGCGCGAGCGGCCGCGGCCCAGGGCGCGCCGCCGATTCAGCGCCGCATTGGCCGCGACGCGATAGATGAAGGTCGAAAAGCGGGACTCCGCCCGGAAGCGGTGGCCGTGGCGATGGAGGGACAGGAACGTTTCCTGGGTCAGGTCCTCGGCATCTTCGCGGTTGCCCATCATGCGATAGAGAAGCCGGTACACGCGGCGCTCATGGCGCGTGATCAGCTCTTCGAAGGCCTTCTCGTCCCCGCCCTGCCAGCGGGAGACCAGCTCCCGGTCCGGATCCTCTACGACGACACGTGGCCCCGACGCATCGCGTGCCAATGGATTCGTCCCCCGCAGCATGGTCCCTCGCTCGACGAACTCGTAGGTCATGGGTCGCCTCTCGAGCGACAGACCCCGTTTGTCCGGCGCGGGTTCCGGCGTCGGTTCGTCTTCGGCCGCCGGTCGCTCGCCCTGCGTGCCGCTCACGGCCGCGCATCCGATCGGCAGCCGCCCGATCGCGCACCGCCCCCTTGGGACCTGCGCTGGCCCTGCCCCGACTGCCTTCCGGCTTGCGGGCGGACCCGCGATGAAATCCTCATTCCTCTCCCCCCTCCCCCCCGAGATCGACCAGGCCCTCGCCCTCGCGGACGAAATCGCCGCTCTTGCCGCCGCGCTTCGCGACCAGACGGATCGCATCGACGACCATGCCGCGGTCGATCGCCTTGCACATGTCGTAGACCGTGAGGCCAGCGGCGCCGACGGCGACGAGGGCCTCCATCTCGACCCCGGTCCGCCAGTGCGCGAGGACGCGGGCCTCGATCGAGAGGCCGCTCCCGTCGGCGGCGGGCTCGAGCAGGACCTCGACCGAGTCGAGCGGCATCGGGTGGGCGAGCGGAATCCATTCCGAGGTCCGCTTGGCGGCCTGGATGCCGGCGATGCGCGCGGT
>JBIPOQ010000092.1:0-9950 GCA_044379055.1 Myxococcota bacterium | reverse complement strand
ATCGTCCACGGCTGGCTCAAGAGCGGCGACCTCGGGCGCGTCGACGAAGAGGGGTTCGTCTTCGTCGAGGATCGCGCGAAGGACATGGTGCTGCGCGCCGGCGAGAACATCTACTGCGCCGAAGTCGAGGCGGTGATCTACGAGTTCCCGGGCGTGCACGAGGCGGCAGTCTTCGGCGTGCCCCACGAACGGCTCGGGGAGGAGCTCGCCTGCGCGGTGCTCCCGAAGCAGGGAAGCACGATCGACGTCGCGGCGTTTCGCGCGTTCGTCGAGGCGCGGCTCGCGAGCTTCAAGGTCCCGACGATCGTCGAGATCGTCGGGGCGGCGCTGCCGAGGAACGCGGCGGGGAAGATCCTGAAGCGGGAGCTGCGCGATGGGCTCGTCGAGCGGCGCAAGGGCGGTTGACGGCCTGCTGAGCCTGAAGGCGGAGCTCGCCCTGATCCATTTCGGGGAGGCCGGCCGCCGATCGGTCTTCGTGATCGATGTCCTCGCGTCCCCATCACGCGTTCCGCTTCGGCCGGATGTGAACGACGGTCGGATGTCGTCGCCTGAACCCCCGGCACCGAGGCCGGAGGAGAGGCCGCGTCGCTCGTCAGGATTCCGGGCTCGCGCTGCGATCGGCGGCCGCCCTGCCTTCCTCGTCGGCGGGGCTGCCCGCGCGGATCATCCGTCGAGCACGGCGACGACCGGCGCGTGATCCGAAGGCGTGAGCTCGTCCTTCTTCTTCCGCCATTCCCGATCGATCTCGACGGATCGCAGGCGCGCCACCACCGCCGGCGTCCCGAGCAGCATGTCGATCCGCAGCCCCTGCTTGCGATGGAACGCACCGCCGCGGTAGTCCCACCAGCTGAACGCCTTCGTCTCGGGCTCGAGCTCGCGGTAGAGATCGCGCAGGCCGACCGCGAGTAGCGCCGCATACCGTTCGCGCTCGGCCTCGGTATGGAAGATCGAGCCCGCGAGCTCCGCCTCGTCGTACGAGTCGAGGGGCGTCGGGACGATGTTGAAGTCGCCGCAGAGGACGGCGCTCGCGTCGGCGCGGACGTGGCCCGCGGCCCAGCGGCGGAGCGACTCGAACCAGGCGAGCTTCTTCGGGTAGTCGTCGTGGTCGACGTCCTTGCCGTTCGGGCAGTAGAGCGTCGTGAAATCGAGGGCGAGCGGACCCTCGCCCAACCGGGCCCGGATCAGCCGTGCGCCGAATTCGGCCTCTCCGGGCAGGCCCGCCTCGATCGGCTCGATCGGGAGCTTCGAGAGGATGGCGACCCCGTTCCAGCTCTTCTGGCCGTGGGTCAGGGCCCGGTAGCCGAGGGCCTCGAAGTCGGCGTGGGGGAACTGGTCGTCGGTCAGCTTCAGCTCCTGGAATCCGACGACGTCGGGCTCGCGGGCGGCGAGCCAGGCCTTCACGAACTCGAGCCGGGCCCGAAGGCCGTTGACGTTCCAGGTCGCGATGCGCACGGCGGGGCGGCCTCCTCGCGCGGGATCCTATCATGCGATGTCGGTCCGGACGGCCGCGGCTATCCTCGGCAGCCCGCCGCTCCGATCCGGGAGCGGTGCCGGGCCATCCACCGGGCCAGGGACAGGCGACGGAATCAGGAGGCAGGACCATGAGACTCTTCGGCAAGCCGATCGAGATCCCGCGCAAGGAAGACGCGCTGCCCGGTCGGAGCCAGCGCATGCGGGTCGCCGCGGCGCATTACGTGACGCGCGAGCCGCTCGATGCGCCCTTCGAGGGGTACGGGAAGATCCTCGTCGCGATGGGCTGCTTCTGGGGCGCCGAGCGGAAGTTCTGGCAGGCGCCGGGCGTCGTCAGCACCTCCGTCGGCTACGTCGCGGGCCATACGCCGAACCCGACCTACGAGGAGGTCTGCTCCGGGCGCACGGGTCATACCGAGGCCGTCCGCGCGATCTTCGACCCGAAGCAGACGAGCTATGCAGAGCTCCTGCGCATCTTCTGGGAGAGCCACGATCCGACCCAGGGCATGCGCCAGGGCAACGACGTCGGAACGCAGTACCGCTCGGGCCTCTACTACTACGACGAGGCGCAGAAGACGCTCGCGCTCGCCTCTCGGGACGCCTTCCAGAAAGAGCTCCAGGCCGCGGGCTACGGGCCGATCACGACGGAGATCGCGCCCGCGCCCGAATACTATTTTGCCGAGGACTACCATCAGCAGTACCTCGCGAAGAATCCGGGTGGCTATTGCGGCCTCGGCGGCACGGGCGTGTCGTGTCCGATCGGCGTCGCGAAGGCCTCCTGAGCGATCGCTCGGACGAACGAACGAGAGACGACGAGAAGGAAGGTGACTCGAATGGATCTGGTGCTGCGCGAAGGCGCATTCCTCGGGGAGACCCACATCGTGACCGGGGCGGCGCAGGGGATCGGTTTCTTCATCGCCCAAGCGCTCGCGCGCCACGGCGCACAGGTCGCCCTGGTCGACATCGACCGCAGCCGCCTCGAGCGCGCCAAGGCGCAGATCGAGGAAGCCGTCCGGCCGATGAAGACGTCGCCGATCGTCGTGCCCGCGGACGTCGCGTCCGAGAGCGACGTCAGCCGCGCGGTCGGGCAAGTCCTCGAGGCGACGGGCTGCATCAACGGCCTCGTCAACACCGCGGGCATCACCCGCGACGCGCGCATCACGAAGAAGAGCCTCACCGACTTCAACCTGGTCCTTTCGGTCCATCTCGGCGGGACGTTCCTCTTCACGCGCGAGGTCGCGGTCCAGCACTGGCATCCGCTCTTCAAGGCCGGCGGCGACCAGCCCCTCGACGACGGCGTCAACCGCTTCATCGTGAACTTCTCGTCGGTCTCGGCCCGCAACGGCAACGTCGGACAGGTCGACTACACGGCGGCGAAGGGCGCGATCGAGGCGGTGACCCGCACGACGGCGCGGGAGTACTCGAACTATCGGGTCCGGGTCAACGCGATCGCGCCGGGCCCCGTCAACACGCCGATGCTCGAGAAGATCGGCGAGCAGGGGATCGCGGCCATGCGGCGCGCGACGCTGCTCGGCAAGATCGCCGAGCCGCAGGACATCGCGGCGACGGTGCTCGGCATGGCCTGCCCGCGGATCTCCGGGTACACGACGGGCCAGATCTTCGCGACCAACGGCGGCATGTACCTCGCCTGAGCCCGGGCGTCAGGCCGGGAACAGGACCAGCACCTGATTGCCACAGCCCGGGGTGCCGTCGAGATGGACGGTCGCTCCGAGCGCGCGCGCCCGGGTCAGCGCCCGCGCGAGGGCGGCTTCACGCCGGTCGACGGCCTCCATCGCGTCGCGGACCGGGCCTGCGGCGGCGGGCTTCGCGTCGCGGCCGAGCAGTCGGTCGATCGCGCGCTGCGCGAGGGGCTCGCCGGTGTCGTGGACCTCGAGATGGACGCGGCTCGGGCCGGCGAGCTCCGGCGGATACGCGGGGATCGCGTGGACCTTCGAGCGGAAGCGGCGGCGGGGCACCGTGCGGCCCGTCGAGAGCGTGATCGTGCCCCAGGCCTGGCCGGTGTGGGCGAGCGCGGCGCGCGCAGCCTCCAGGAGATCGACGATCAGCGCTTCGAGATCGGCCTCGCCGGCGCGGATCGCGAGGGGCTCCTCGGCGAGATCGAGGTCGAGGAGCCAGGACTCCGCGTCCCGAAGGCCCTTGCGTTCGTCGCGGAGCTCGGCGGCAGCGATGCGGCGGATCGTCGGAGCCAGCGGGATCGCTCGAGGCGCCGCGGTCGATCCGCTTTCGGGGGGGAAGACTCGCGCGCGCGGCGCTTCCGCCGCGACGGGCGTCGCCGAGGCCGTCGGGTCGGCGACGCGGAGCGAATGATCGGACGGGACCGGCCCGTTTGGGCTCGGCGGGACCTGCTCCCAGGCCTTCGCATCGAAGCGATCGATCTCGCCCTCGGCGTCGCGCAGCGGCTCGACCTCGAGCAGGACCTCGATGTGCCTTCCGTCCGGCCGCTCGAAGGGAAGCTCGAGGCGGCAGGGCCGCCCCTCGAAGAAGTGCTGCGCCACGAAATCGACGACCTCGACCTCGATGCCTGCCCGCTCGAGGAAGCGGGTCACGGGCTTGTCGACGATCTCGGCGAGCGCGATGCCCGTGAGCCGGGAGAACGCGTCGTTGGCCCATTCGACGATCCCCGCGCGATTGCCGGCGACCCGGGCGATGGATCCGTCGTCGTCGCCGCCCGGCATCGCGCTCGATCCGTCCATGCGTCGTCCTCCGGTCTCGCAAGCAAGCTAGCAGGCAGGGACCCGGGCTCGCGCGAACGAACGCTCGTTCGCGCCGGGAGCCGCGCAACGGGAAAATCCCGGAGAGGCGTTAGACTTCGCAGAACGGCACGCTTTGGGGGACTTCGCGATGAGCACGGACGGAATCGAGCGCGAGATGGCCGACGAGCCGGCGATGGCGTCCCCGCCCGACGAGCCGTTGACCGGGAAGGCGGCGACCCAGGAGCGGATCCTCATCGCCGCGACCGAGCTCTTCCTGACCCGAGGCTACGAGAATACGACGATCGCCCACGTCGCGGAACACGCCGATGTGTCCCGCGCGACCGTCTTCTGGCATTTCAGCGACAAGGAGTCGCTCTTCCGGGAATGCTTCAACCGGATGTGCGAGCCGTTCCGCGTCTCCCTGGCCCGGGATCTCTCGTCGCTCCCGCCCGAGAAGCGTCTGCGCGAGCAGGTCGAGCTCTATCAGTCGTTCATCGCGCAGCATCGCGCCGACGTCGACGGCTTCATCCGCTGGGCGACGGAGCATACGAGCTTCCGCGACTGGCTGGTGCGCACCGTCCTCGATCTCCACCACCGCTTCGGCGGTGCGCTGACCGAGACCCTCGCCGAGATCGTGCCCCGCGAGCTCGATCCGCATGCCGTCGCGATGGGGGTGCTCCTGATGCTCGACGGGAACTTCCTGCTCTCGTATTTCGACGTCTCGTCGCGGTCGGCGGAGCAGCGGCAGGCCTCCATGCAGGTCATCCTCGACATGATTCCGCGCCGCACGCCCGGACGGCACTGAGCGCCGGCCGCGGCGATCGACGAAACGATGTCGAACGATTCGCGCCGCACGCGCCGCGTCGGAACGGCCGCGATTCGCGCGGCCCTGGATCGCGGCGCACCGCTCCAGCTCCTGGTCTGTCGCCGGGACGATGACGACGCAGAGCGTGTGGCGATCGTCGAAGAGGCCCGGCGGCGCGGCGTCGAGATCCGCTTCGCCTCCGAGCGCGAGCTGCTCCGGCTGACGGAGGGCGCCGAGGCCGCCCCGATCCTCGCGCTCGAAGGGCCGACGACGCGGCCTTCCCTCGAAGAGCTGATGACCCGAGCGGGGCTCGTGCTGGTCCTCGTTGGTCTGCGCTACCCGGGCAACGCCGGCTTCATCGTCCGCGCGGCGGAGGTCGCCGGCGCGACGGGCGTCGTCCTCGCCGAGCAGTGGACCCGGGCCGAGCGCGCGAGTGCGATGCGCTTCGCGATGCAGGCCGATCGATTCTTCCCGGTCCTCGAGGCCGATGCCGAGGCGGCGGTCGCGGCGGCGCGCAGCGCCGGGCGCCGACTCGTCGCGCTCGAGACCGACGGCGCGACGTCGCCCTGGACGACCTCGCTCGAGGGGCCGCTCGCCGTCTTCCTCGGCGGCGAGGCCCTCGGCATCCCGGCGGCCCTCCTGTCGCGGATGGACGCCTGCCTGCGCATCCCGATGCGCGGCTTCATCCCGTCCTACAACGTGCAGGCCGCGGCCGGAATCGTGCTCGGCGAGTGGCTCCGCCAGACGCGAGAGCCCGAGGCGTAGGCCGCCGCGGGCTCTCGCAGTCGGCTCTCAGTCGACGAGGTCGATGATCGCGGCGGCGCGGTCGAGGCGGGCGACGGTGCCCGTCTTGATCCGCTTGCAGCGGCTCTCGAGGTCGACCATGCGCCGATCGATCCAGGACGCCGCGAGATCGAAGCGCCGCGGATCGGCCTTCGCCTGCTTGAGGAGCTCGCCGGCGGCGAGCACGCTCGTGACGACCTCGGCCAGCGACTGCGCCGACATCATCGCGTACTTGAAATCCGCGAGCAGCGCGCCCGCCGCACCGAGGATCTGCTTCATGCCCGCGAGCACCTTGTCGGCGAGCTCGGCGAGGCGCGGCTCCTCGAAGGACTTGAGCTCCTCCTCGAGGACCTCGAACACGACGCCGAGGGCCCCCTTGCCGATCTCCTTCAGCGCGAAGGAGACCTGGATCTCGGACGTGCCCTCGTAGATCGTCGTGATGATCGCGTCGTTGTGGAGCTTCGCGACCTCGCTCTCGGCCATGAAGCCGAGACCGCCGTGGATCTGGATCGCGTCGCGGCTGATCGAGTCGGCGGCCTCCGTGCCCATGTATTTCGCGAGCGGGGTCAGGAGCCGGATGCGGGTCTCGTTGCGCTCGTAGAGGGCCTGGAGCTCCGTCGCCTGGGCCTCGGACATCTCCTTCGAGCCCGCCGCCACGCGCGCGAGCACGCCCTCGATCGCGCGGTTCTGGTCCGTCAGTGCACAGGCGCGGTAGAGCAGCGCGCGGCTGCCCTCGAGCTCGAGGGTCATGCGCGCGAGGCGGTCCTTCATCAGCGGCTGCTCGGCGATCGGCTGGTCGAACTGGACGCGCGTGCGCGCATAGCGGATCGCGACGTCGAGGGCGGCCTCGGCGATGCCGATGCCCTGGGCGGCGACGCCGAGGCGGGCGTTGTTCATGAGCGAGAGCATCGCCGTGAAGCCCTGGCCGCGTTCGCCGACGAGCACGCCCTCGGCATGCTCGAACTGGATCGCGGCGGTCGGCGAGCCGTGGATGCCGAGCTTCTCCTCGAGGCGGGTCACGGTCACGCCGTTCGGCTTGCCCTCGGCGCCCGTCCGCGTCACGAGGTACAGCGACAGACCCTTCGTCGTGCCCTTCGACTGGTCGAAGGTCTCGCTGTCTCGCGCGAGCACGAGATGGACCTCGCAGCCGCCGTTCGTGATGAAGATCTTGTTGCCGTCGATGAAGGTCTTGCCGTCCTTCGTGGTCGCGCGCGTCTGGATCGCGCCGAGATCCGAGCCCGCCTGCGGCTCGGTCAGGTCCATCGCGCCCATGACCTCGCCCGACGCGAAGCGCGGCAGGAAGGCGCGCTTCATCTCCTCGGAGCCGTAGCGCTGGATGTCCTCGGCGACGCCGGCCTGCAGGCCGAGGATCGTCATCAGACCCGCGTCGGCGCGGGCCACCATCTGCAGGATCACGTTCGCGACGAAGGCGGGCAGCTGGAAGCCGCCGTACTGCTCTTCGACGCCGAAGCTGATGAGACCCGCCTGGCGCAGCTTGTCGAGGGTCTCGGCGATGTGGGGCGGGTAGACGACGTTGCCGTTCTCGAGCCGCGCGCACTGCTCCCAGCCCGCGCGCAGCTTCGGCTCCTGCTCCTCGCAGATCTGGGCCGCGGTCTCGAGGACCTCGCGCATGGCTGCGCGGTCGACCTCGACGTCGGCCTCTTCGCCGCGCCGCCAGTGGAAGTAGCTCTCCCAGTCGATCAGCTCGTCGAGATAGAGAAGGACTACGTCGCTGAGATAGGCACGCATGGTCATTGCTCCCGGCCGGTTCGAGCTCGAGTCTGGGGTGCGTTCGAGGATCCTAGGATCGCGTACCCAGACTCCAAGTCAGCTGTGTCGCGTTCCGCTCGCAGGCGGAGCGCGTTCGTCGGTCCTGATCGACCGGCGCGCGTCTCAGGTGTAGAGCCGCTCGTCCTTCGCTCACGGAATCCCGGGATCGATCCCGGCGGGCGGCGCGAGATCCTTCGGGCGATCGTCGCGGAGATCGAGCGGTCGCGAATCCTCGTCGCGCGCGCTGATGACCCGTCGCGCTGCCGGCAGCGCCGAGTCGTCGAGGTCGCCGGCCTGGCGCAGGGGGGATTCAATCTGCACGGTCGGGTCGAGCGAGGCCCGCGGCGGCGCAGCCGGTCGGCGCGCATCGGGCGCAGGGACCGCGATCACCGGACCGCGCAGGCGACCGAGCACCGGGCCGTTCGTCGGCGCGTGCGGCGTCCCGCCCGTCGGGACGCCGACGCTCGACGGGGGCTCCGCGACGGGCTCGACGGGATCCTGCCAGGAAACGCGTGCGAGCAGGAGTCCGCCGAGCACCGCCGCGGCGCTGACCGCGGCGAACGGCCAGAGATGGCGCCGCACGAATCCGCCGCGGATCGCGCGCAGCTCGGCCGCCGTCGGCGGTGCCGAGAGGTAGGCCTCGAGCTCGGGGTCGCGGACGAGGTCCGCCTCGACGTCGCTGGGGGCGTCGAGGCGGGGCGCCGGCCGCGGCGGGCTCGCGATGGCGTCCACGAGGAGCAGCTCTTCGCTCGGGGTCTCGCGCGGATGATGGTCGGCGTCGTCCCAGGCTTCGCCGCCCTCGTCGCCGGACCGCCCGGGGATCTCCGCCTGCAGGGACCTCGCGTCCTGGCGCGAGCGGACGAAGGGCTCGTCGATCGTGCGCAGGCGGCGCACCGCGGCGTCGGCGAGCAGGCGCTCGCAGAGTCGCGCGATCGCGCCGGGCACGCCGTTCGTCTCGGTGTGGATCGCGAGGGCGGCGCGCGGCGTGAAGAGCGGGCTGCCGCGGTAGCCCGCACGCTGGAGCTGGCGCTCGATGAAGTCGGCGACCGCTTCGGGGGCGAGCGGCTCGAAGGGAATCAACGCCGCCTGCGATTGCTCGAGCCACTCGAGGGCCGCGGGTCTCGTCTCTTCCTCGTCTCGGCCGGAGCGGACGAAGAGGACGACGGTCACGACCGGCGCGCCGTCCGTGTCCTGGATCGCCTGCAGCGCGTCGAGGTGGCGGAGCAGCGCGGGCCGAGTCTGCTCGGCACGGTCGACGACGAGCACGAGACGATGGCCCCGGGCCGCTCCGAGGAGGCCGGCGCGTGCGAGCTTCCCGCCGCCCAGCTGCCAGTCGCGTGCGAGCGCGAGCCGGAGGGTCTTCCAGTCTTCCCCGGGATCGAGGATCGCCGCGACCCGGGTATTGCCCGCGAGGAGCTTGGGCAGCGCGCGGGCGAGGCTCGTCTTCCCGATGCCCGGGGCGCCGAGGACGCCGATCCGCGCCCCCCCGTCGCGCACCGTCGCCTGGATCCGGGACACGACCTTGCGCAGCGCACGCGTACCGATGACGACGGAGGCGTGCGCCTCGTCGGCAAACGGCGAGCGTTCGAAGCCATGGAAGTCGAGGATCTCGGACATGCGGGGCATCCGGGTCGACGGCACGAAGGTTCGAGAGCAGGAGATCCGGGGCAGTAGCGAGGCGGATCCCCTCCGAAAATCGGTCGCGAAGGCGCTCGTCTTGAGGTTCGTCGCACACGGTCCTGCCCAGCACGGCCGACTTTGCTCCGCCTCCTGCCAGCCGCTAAGACTCGTCGCGCCGCAGCAGGGCCGGCAGGATCGGGAGCAGCCAAGGATGCGCGCCGAAGCGAGCGATCCGCCTCGGGCGGGAAACGGGATTCGCGTCCGCGGTCGCGCCGGCCTCGCCGACGTCGTCGGCCTCGTCCTCGCCCTCGAGGCCCGCCAATCGCTGCTGCCGAGCGAGCGCCGCGTCCAGGATCGATCGTTCGCGGGCGAGCTCGAAGGTCTGACGGGGGCTCGCCTGCTTCGCCACTGGCTCGCGCGCTCGACGACGCCTGCGCTCGTGCTGCGCGTCCGCCGCGTGACCCGCGCCTTCGCCGGGATCCGGATCGGCTTCACGGTCGGGGGCGCGCTGCTCGGCTGGAGTGCGGCGGCGGCGCTGCTCTCGATCCGCGGGCCACAGGGCCGCATCTCCCTCGCGGCCTGTCTCGCGATCCTCGTCGGTCTGCCGTTCCTCGGTTGGCTCACGACCGTCGTCCTCTGGCTCATCGCCGGGCTCCTGCCGACCGCGGCGGGCCCGGGCGAGCGGGGCTCCCTCGCGCGCGGGCTCCACCGCCTCGTCCTGCGTCTCCTGCCCGCGGCGACCCGTCTCGACGTCGAAGCGATCTTCGGTCGCGCAAGGGCCCACGGGG
>JBIPOQ010000579.1:0-2729 GCA_044379055.1 Myxococcota bacterium | reverse complement strand
CGGGCGAGCGGCGGCAAGGGACGCCGAAGTCCCCGCCGACAAAGGCGATTCGAACGGAATGGACATGGTCATGTACTCCCCGGGACCGGGGCGAAGAAGAGAAGCCGGCGCGAGGGCGCCGATCCGATCGACCCGACCGGCGCGCCCGGGGCAGGCGCGACCGAACGGGTCCGGGTTCAGCGATCGCGCGCGATCGAGAACTCGGCCGCGGCGACGAGGGCCTGCCGGGCGGCCGAGTCCGGGAAGGGGGCGATCGCCTCGAGGGCACGGGCGACGTGGTCCGCGGCGCGGCGCGAGGTATCGGGCACGCCGCGGTAGCGCTCGACGAGCTCGGCCACCGTCGCGATCTCGAGCTCGGCGGCCTCGAGGGGCGCGAGCCCGCCGTGCTCGTCGGCGAGGCGCGCCGCGTTCTTCAAGACGCTCGCGACGTGGTCGCGCTCGGCGACGCGGCAGCGCTTCAGGGTCAGGATGAGGGGCAGCGTGATCTTGCCCTCGCGCAGATCCGCGAAGGGCTGCTTCCCGAGCTCCGCCACCTTCGCGTCGTAGTCGAGACAATCGTCCCGCAGCTGGAACGCGAGCCCGAGCTGGCGACCGTACTCGGCGATCCGGTTGCGTTCGCTCCGGGTCACCCCGCCGAGCAGCGATCCGATCTCGCAGCAGTTGGACAGGAGCGTCGCGCTCTTGCGCTCGATCACGTCGTAGTAGTGGGCCTCGTTGACGTCGACGTCGAAGCTGCGCTCGAGCTGGAGCAGCTCGCCCTCCGCCATCACGCGGATCGTCCGCGCGTAGCTCTCGACGATCTCGAGATTGCCGTCCTCGACGACCATCGACGACGCCCGCGCGTACAGGAAATCGCCCGCGAGCACCGCGCGCCGATTGCCCCAGATCGCATTGGCCGAAGGTCGACCGCGGCGGAGCTCGGCGAGATCGACGATGTCGTCGTGGAGCAGGGTCGCGGTATGGAGCAGCTCGAGCGCCGCAGCGAGCTCGATCCGCCGCGGACCGACGTAGCCACAGAGCTCGGCGGCGAGCAGCACGAGCGCCGGGCGCAGACGCTTGCCGCCGGAGGAGAGCAGATGTTCGCCGAGCACGGGGATCAGCGCGGACTTCGATTGGAGCGTGTCGCGGAGCGCGGCTTCGACCCGCTCGAGATCGGGCGCGATCCGCGCGAAGGCGTTTCCGATCGTCTGCGCGAGGCGCTCGGTCTGCGCGAGCGGCGACTCGGAGCCCGATCCATCGGCGACCTGGCCGTTGCGCGGCGGGGGGGATGCCATGGCTCGACCTTAGCCGCGTGAATTTCTCATGTCAAAGAAAAACATCTCCAAAAACACTTCAAAAACGGATGCTTACCGGCGTTCACGAGGGTGACTTCGAGGGCTCGTCGCGGCCGCGCGCAGGACGCACGCGCACGCCGTGATCCCGTAGCCAGTCGATCGCCTGCGCGATCTCCTCAATGGGAATCAGTTCGCATTGGGAATCCCGCCGTTCACCGGCCCCCGCCTCCCGTGCGCGCCACTCCCGCTCGCAGACCGCGGGCACCAACACCCGTCGAAAGCCCAGGCGCGCCGCCTCGGCGATCCGCACGTCGACCCGCGACACGCGCCGCAGCTCGCCGCCGAGACCGAGCTCGCCCATCGCCGCCGTGTCCGGCGGAAGCGCCAGCTCGAGACGACTCGACGCGATCGCCAGCGCGATCGCGAGATCCGCCGCCGGCTCGGCAACCCGCACCCCGCCCGCCGCCTTCGCATAGACGTCCTGGGAGAGCAGATCGACCGGGCTCCGTCGGTCGAGCACCGCGAGCAGGAGCGCGACCCGCGCATCCTCGAGACCGAGGGTCGTGCGACGCGGGGTGCCGTAGGGGGCCGGCGCGACGAGCGCCTGCAGCTCGACGAGCATCGGGCGCGAGCCCTCGAGCAGCGGCACGACGCAGCTGCCCGGCGCTCGCGTGCTGCGCTCTTCGAGAAAGAGCTCGGAGGGATTCGAGACGGGCTCGAGCCCCTGGGCCGCCATCTGGAAGACCCCGATCTCCTGGGTCGAGCCGAAGCGGTTCTTGACCGCGCGCAGCAGCCGGAACGCATGGGCGCGGTCGCCCTCGAAGGTCAGCACGACGTCGACGAGATGCTCGAGCACCCGCGGTCCGGCGAGCTGCCCATCCTTCGTGACGTGTCCGATCAGGAGCAGCACCGCGCCGAGCCGCTTCGCCGTCGCCGAGAGCTGCGCCGCCGACTCGCGCACCTGGGCGACCGAGCCCGCCGCCGACTCGATCGCATCGGTCGCGATCGTCTGGATCGAGTCGACGACGACGAGGCTCGGGGCGAGGTCCGCGATCGGCGCTGCGAGCGACTCGACGCGGGTCGTCGTCAGGATCTGGAGCGATCCGCCCAGGCCCGAGAGACGCTCGGCCCGGAGCTTGATCTGCTCGGCGCTCTCTTCTCCGCTGACATAGAGGACGGACCGACCCCCGGCCGCGAGGCGTCCCGCGAGCTGGAGCGCCAGCGTCGACTTCCCGATCCCGGGATCGCCGCCGAGCAGTACGACCGACCCCGGCACGAATCCCCCGCCCAGCACGCGATCGAGCTCGATCTCGCCCGTCGCGATGCGCGGGCTCGCGTCGTGGTCGATCTCCGAGAGGCGCCTCGGCTTCTCGTCTCCGGATCCGGCGCCGGCCCGGGTCGCGAGCCCCTCGATCCGACCCGCTGCCGAGGCCGCTCGGGGGGCGGAGAAATTCT
>JBIPOQ010000578.1:0-2732 GCA_044379055.1 Myxococcota bacterium | reverse complement strand
GCCCGAGCACTTCTTCCCGCGTCTCCCCCGACGCGCGGAGCGTCACGAGGGTCTGCAGACGCGGCGGCACCGCGTCCTGGAAACGCCGGGCGACCTCGATGTCGACGCGGTTCTCGACCGGCGTCGCTGGCCCCTCGGCGCTCGCCTCGCGGAGCCAGAGGGCACCCTCCGCATCCCGACGCGGTCGCGCGACCCGCTCGCCGTCGAGCACGAGCTCGACGAGGCCGGTCTCGTTCGGGATCCGCAGCCCCGGCGGCATCGGGCTCCAGACGAAGCGTCCTTCGATTTCGTGCGCGCCGGGCGCGAGGTGCACCCGCGGTCCGCCCTCCCCTTCGCCGACCGGCGCCCGGACGCCATCGACCCGCACGTCCTCGGGCCACACCGGCCCCCCGCCGCCCGGCAGCGCGACCTCGGACGCCCGCGCGACGAACACGCTCTGCCGGAATCGCCCGCCCCGGGCGTCGAGCTCGAGCTCGAGGCGCCCGGGCCAGATGCAGGCGCGCGTGCCCTCGCCCTGAAGGAAGGGACAGGCCTGGTCTTCGTGACCCCGAAGCACCCATCCGACCCAGGGCGCGAGCGGCTCGGGGACGTCTTCCCGAGCGAGGGGCTCGGCGGACGCCATCGAGACCATCAGCCCACCCATCGTCGCCGCCAGGAACCCGAGAACGCCGAGTCGCATCGCATCTCCCTTCCCATGCTGCGCGTGGGACAGAGCCCGACCGCGACCGGTTCGCACGAGTCGCTAGTCTAGGGCGATGTCGCGACTCGGCCCCTGGCAACCTGCGAATCCCGACGAGCGGATCGACCGCCTCGAATCCCTCGCCGCCCTCCGACAGCTGGCCTTCCGCTACGCGCTCTGTCTCGACTCCCGCGACATCGATTCCCTGGTCGCGCTCTTTCCCCGGGACGTGCGGGTCGGGCGGGACGAGACCGGCCGCGAAGCCCTCGCCCGCTGGTTCACGAAGACCATGAGCGCGATGCGTACCTCGGTCCACCTGATCGGCAACCACATCATCGATTTCGACGACTCGGACCACGCCCGCGGCATCGTCTACTGCCGCGACGAGCTCGAGCGACCCGAGACGGGGCTCTGGCAGGTCGGCGTCCTGCAGTACTGGGACCGTTATGTCCGGATCGACGGCGAGTGGTACTTCGAGCGCCGGAAGTTCCACCGCTTCTACATCGTCGACGCGTTGACCCGCCCGCGCCCCGGCGCCGGCCTCGACGAGAATCCGCTGACGACGATCCAGCTCCCCGACGCCTTCCCGACCTGGGGCGAATTCTGGCGCCGGGTCGACGTCGGCGAATAGCCCCCCGTACGACGAGAACTCGATCAGGGCGCCGCCGCTTTCCCCCCGAAGCCGAGTCGCTCGTCGCTCCGCATCGCATCCATGACCGAGCGGGCCATCATCGCATGGCCTTCGGCGTTCGGATGCAGGTCCCACTGGGACATCACGAGATCTTCGACGTCCGTCTCGCCGTACAGGCCCGTCAGATCGAAAGTGATGAAGCCCGCGTCCTTCGCGGCGCTCCGCAACTTCTCGATCTGCTTCACGTCGGGCTGCCGCTCGGGCACCCGCGGCATGTAGATCCAGACCGGCAGCGCACCCTTCTCCCGTGCGAGCTCGACGATCTTCGCGTACGCATCGCGCACGAGCTCCTCGGCGAAGGGCGGCAGCTCCCGCAGCATGGCCGACTGGGACATGCTGGGCGTGAGCCCGGCGCGAGCGACGATGTCGCGCAGGAACTCGTCCTCGAGCGGAATCTTGCTCTGGACGAGCCGCGCGAGCCGCTCGATCGCGAGCGATCCGTCGACTTCGTGGGCGATGTAGTAGATCGCATCCGGCGCGAGATCGAGGGCGACCTCGCGCAGAACGCCGAGCTGACAGACCGGGCTGTAGCCGCCGACGCCGAAGTTCAGGATCTCGAGCGACTTCCCGTCGGGCCGCTGGTCGCTCATCCAGAGCTCGACGAGGGACTCGAAGGTCTCGCCGTCGTGGACCCCCCAGCCCATCACGTGCGACGAGCCGAGGATCGCGATGCGGTACGTATCCGCGGGCTTCTCGGCCGCGTACGCCCGGTCGCGCAGGCCGAAGGCGTTCGTCGAGACCCGGTAGCCGTTGATGGTCGCGCTCTGGTTCGGCGCGAGCGCCCAGAAGCGCATGTCGCCGGTCTTCTCCAGGAACTCGATCTCCGGGAAATCGACCCAGTCCGCCGGCGCAGGCGTCCCGCTGTCGATCGCGTTGGCGCTCGCGGCGTCGAACAGGTTCTCGTAGTAGCCGCGCTCGATCTCGCGCAGATCGGCGGTGTTGGGCTGGTTGCTCTTCAGGCTGCGCAGGATGAAGCGCGTCTTCTCGTCGACGCGGCGATGGACTCCGGGATGACCGAGGACCCAGAGGATCGACATCGGCAGAAGGACGGTCACGACGGCGGAGCGCAGCAGGACGGGCCCGCGAGCGCCCTTCGGTGTCCCGCCGAAGAGGAGCCCGCCCTCGAAGGTCGAGAGCCGCTCGACCGCGAGCTTGACGACGCCGACGCAGACGAGCGCGACGGCGACGCGGGCGAAGAAGCCGGCGTCGGCGTACTGCCAGATCGAGAGCCACTGCTCGAAGGACTTCGCGGACCAGAGCGACCAGAGCACGCCCATCACCGCGAAGACGCCCATCGTCCGCAGCGCGGCGAAGAAGGCCTCGCGCGGGTCGAAGCGCGCCGAGAGGGAGCGCTTGCGGCCG
>JBIPOQ010000577.1:0-2743 GCA_044379055.1 Myxococcota bacterium | reverse complement strand
GATCGGGGTCGGCTCGAAGCGCTCGACCTGCCCGGGCCGCGCGTCGCGGGCGACCTCGCGGATGCGGGGGCCTGTCGGGAGGCGGTCGAGCAGGCACGATCGTCGTTCGGTGGTCTCGACGGGGTCGTCAATGCGGCCGGCGTCGTGGCGTTCGGCGAGCTCGGATCGCTCTCCGATCCGGTGCTCGACGAGCTGCTCTGCGCCAATCTGATCGGGCCCGTGCGGTTGATCCGGGCGGCGCTTCCGGTGCTGTCGGACGGCGGGTTCATCGCGCAGCTGAGCGCGGTCGTCGCCGAGCGACCGATGCCCGGCATGGCGTTCTACTCGGCGACCAAGGCCGCGCTGAGCGCCCTCGATCAGGCGCTCGCGAAAGAGCTGCGCCGCCGCGGGATCGACGTCATCGACCTGCGTCCGCCGCATACGGAGACGGGGCTCGCGACGCGACCGATCGACGGCGTCGCGCCGCGGCTGCCCGTCGGGTTGGCGCCGGCGCGCGTCGCGGCGCGGGTCGTCGCGGCGATCGTCGACCGGGAGCGAGAGGTTCCGTCGACCGCCTTCTGATCGCCGCTGCGAGGCCGCCATGACCGCGATCCTCTTCGTGCTGCATTTCGCTGCGACCTGGGCCCTGGTCGGTCTGTGCTGGCTGGTCCAGCGCGTCCAGTATCCGCTGATGACCGAGGTCGGGTCCGGCGCCTTCGCCGCCTATGAAGCCGGGCACGTCGCGCGGATCGGACCCGTCGTCGCACCGCTCATGCTCCTCGAGCTCGGAACGGGCGGACTGCTCTGGCTCGTCGGGAGCGAGGCCTTTCGCCGTCCTCTCTTCGCCGTCTCGCTGGTCCTGCTCGGCGTCGTCTGGCTCTCGACCTTCTTCGTCCAGGTTCCGCTCCACGACGCGCTCGCCTCGGGCTTCGATGCGGAGAAGCATTCCGCGCTCGTGCGGACGAACTGGGTCCGGACGCTCGCCTGGAGCGCGCGAGGTATCCTGCTCGGCATCCTGCTGGTCGCGATGCTGCGGGCTTCGCCTGGGACCTCGCCGCCATGACCGTCCGTGAGGCCCGATGAACGACTACTACGACCCGCATCCGCGGATCCGCTTCGAGCGACCGATCGTGCTGGCTGGTCAGATCGGTTGCGGCGCGGCGGCGGTGGCCTGGCAGATCGCCGCGCAGACGGGGATCCGCTTCGTCTCGATCGATCGTTCGATCGAGCACGACGCCGGTCGGGAGCTCGCCCGCCTCGCGGTCGAGGAGGGGATGGGGCGCTTGATCGCGCGGACGGATGCGGTGCTCGAGCGGGTCGCGAACGAGACGCCCTTCGGGCTCGTCGTGATCGACCGCGCCTGGCCGTCGCGAGCGGTCCGCGACACGCTCCGCCGCCGGACGCTCTTCCTCCATCTCCAACGACCGGAGGAATATCTGGCCCGCCATTTCGACGAAGAGCTGCGACGCGCCGGAGACTGGATTCTCCGGGATCTCGCCCCCGCGTCCGGGGCGCCCGTCGGTCTCCGAGAGCTCTGCGCGCACCGGGAGACGCTGCTGCGCGAGGCCGAGGTCGTCTTCGCGGGCGGCGAGCTTCACGCGCAGCCGCTCGCGCAGCTCCTGCTCGAATCGCTCGAGCGACTCGTCGAGGCTTGAGGCCCCGGGCGCGGAGCGGGGTTGACCGATTGGTCCGTAGCGGTGGTGCGGAAAAGACCTCTTGTTCTTTCCGTCCTCCACAGGCATGACGGCCACGTGGACGAGTGCGCCCTCGAGGTCGGCAGCACGAACCCCGGGTCGTGCACCACGACGCATCGCTGTGCTGCCCACCCGCAGGACCAGGCGCATTCGCCGGGCTGCGGACACCCGGCCGTCCCGCACGGCGCCCGCTGCGACGATCGTGGGATGGTCGTCGTCGCCCAGGAACTGCCCCCGTTCCGAGATCGGGCCGGCGATCGAAATCTCGACTTCGGATCGGGCCGATCGCCGGATGTGAACGTCGTCGTTCCGATCGATGTCGGGGTCGCAGTCGTGCCTCGACTCGAAGCGCCGGCCCCCGGACCACCGTCGTCGAGGGCGCTCGATCGTCCGGCCTGGCACACGCGAGCGGCGCGATCGCCGCGGCGAGCAGGAGGAAGCCTGCGCCTCACGGCGCTCGGCGGGGACGGATCGAGGCTCGTGCCATCGGGATCACGCGCAGCAGCTTCGAAGGCGTCGGCACGGCCTTCTCAATAGCTCAGTGGGCCAGGGGGGGTGATCGGGGCCGGCGGGGGGAGTCTGGGATCCCAGTTCCGGCTCTGCTGCCCTTGGCCGATGTCCTCGGATCGGGTCGCCCGCGCGGTCGAGCGCTGGGTTCGGAGCTCGTATCCCGCGTAGTTGACGGGGATTTCGAAGAGGTGATTGGCCTGGATGTCTCGTTCGGTCAGGGCGTAGTCGATCTCGACGGGGACCTCCGACCCGTCTCCACCGACGCGCCCCCGGAATCGGAACGGAACTCCGTCCGGCATCAACCAAGCATGGCCGGCGACGCCATTCCCTTCGACTGCGAACTTCTCGACCGCGACGTCGTCGACGACTTCGGGGCCCAGATCCCTGAATCGGACGCGTAGGCGCGTTCCGAATGGATCCGGGATCGACTCGACTCCGCCTGCAGGCGCATCGATCGCCAGCTCTTCGAAGGTCTTCTGGGCGGGATCCAGGATCCAGGTGATGCGCAGGTCCGGCCGGTCGATCCAGACGATCGGACGATCGAGCGTCAGTTCACGTCG
>JBIPOQ010000176.1:0-7266 GCA_044379055.1 Myxococcota bacterium | reverse complement strand
GTACGCACCTTCCTCGAGCTCTTCCCGGGCAACACCGCGAAGAACCTCGACAGCTACATGGAGCGGGTGATCGAGCCGCTCGGCGCGAAGGGAGCGACGATGAAGTAGTCGAGTCCAGCGGTGATCGAAGGGGGGCGTCGGTGGGAGACACCGGCGCCCCTCGCCTTTCGGGCCCGCGTTGCATTCCGCGGCGAAAGCGCGCAAGCTGGAAGCCTCCCGATCGCGCCAACCGAGGAGACCTGCGGATGGATCGAGTCGAGAAGAACGGCGCGACGAAGGCCGAGAACGGCGGCGTCAAGAACGCGGTCGCGACCGCGGTGAAGAAGTCGCCGAAGGGCAGCCTCGAGGCAGGCGCGAGGACCGGGTCTCGGAGCCCGGGGCATCGAGGCGGGCGCAAGGCGAGCCGCGAGTCGGCCGCTCCCCGCTCGGACCGCCAGACCCTCGACGCGATCCGCGCCCATGTCGTCGCGCATCTCGAAGACGACTTGACCCTCCCCGCCCTCGCCCGCCGTGCCGGAATGAGCGCATCCTGCTTCTCGCGCTGGTTTCGCGACCAGACGGGGATGACACCCCATGCCTTCGTCCTCGAGGCCCGGGTCGCGCGCGCGAAGGCCCTCCTGCGGGAGTCCGAGCTTCCGCTCCTCGAGATCGCCCTCGCCGTGGGCTTCACGAGCCAGTCCTGCCTCAACGTGACCTTCCGCCGACGCGCCGGGCTCACGCCCGCCGAATATCGTGCGGGAATCAGCAAGAAAACGAAAGACGTGCCGCGAGGCGGCGTGCGACGCTCCTGAAGTCGAGCGTCCGAGTCGCCCGGTGCAGTGACTGCTTCGAATCCCGCCCTTCCTCGAAGCCCCGAAGGAGATCCGTTCATGAGCCACTATCACGAGCTCTACACCCCGGCGAATACCGCCGTCGTCTTCATCGACTTCCAGCCCCAGATGACCTTCGGCGTCGCGAACATCGACCGCGCGACGCTCGTCAACAACGTCGTGCTGCTCGCCAAGGTCGCGAAGGAGTTCGGTGTCCCGACGATCCTGACCTCGGTCGAGACCGAGAGCTTCTCGGGTTATACCTGGCCGCAGCTCCTCGACGTCTTTCCGGGTCAGCCGGTGATCGAGCGGACCTCGATGAACTCCTGGGACGACGAAGGCTTTCGCGCGGCGATCCGCGCGACCGGTCGCAAGAACATCCTGATGACGGGCCTCTGGACGGAGGTCTGCGTGACCTGGCCGACGATCGAGATGCTCGGCGAGGGCTACCACGTCTACGTCGTCGACGATTGCTGCGGCGCGACCTCGACGGCCGCCCACGAAGCGGCCCTCTCGCGCATGGTCCAGGCCGGCGCGACGCGCCTGACGGCGATCGGCGCGCTGCTCGAATTCCAGCGTGACTGGAAGAACCGCGAGCACTACGACGCCCTGATGGCGCTCCTCAAGGAGCACGCCGGCGCCTATGGGCAGGGCGTCGAGTACGCCTACACGATGGTCCACAAGGCACCGCAGTCCGCGAAGTCTCCGCAGAAGCTGGCGCCGAAGGCGAAGCACTGAGCCGAGACGGCGAGAGGCGGTCCCGACGCCGACGTCGGGACCGGCAGGTCCCATGCCATGGCGATCCACGTCGCGATCACCCGACGCGTGCGACCCGGCTGCGAAGCCGAGTTCCAGGCGGCCCTGCGCGAGTTCCTGATGGCCTCGCTCGCCCATGAAGGCGTGCTCGGCGTCCACATGTTGACCCCCGCTCCGGCGAGCGGGGGCAGCGAGTACGGGATCCTGCGCACCTTCGCCGACGAGAGCGAGCGCGATGCCTTCTACCGCTCGCCGCTCTATGCGGCCTGGCTCGAGCGCGTCGCGCCGCTGACCGTCGGCGAAGGGGCTCGGCGCGATCTCTCCGGGCTCGAGGCCTGGTTCCGGGGGACGAGCGCCCTGCCCCCTCGCTGGAAGATGGCGACGGCGACACTGATCGGCGTCTATCCGACGAGCCTCGTGCTGTCGCTGACCGTCGCCGAGGTCGCCCACGATTGGCCCTTCCTCCTGCGCAACCTGGCCTTCGCGATGTCGATGGTTGGCGCGCTCACCTGGCTCGTGATGCCCCGCGTGACCCGCGCGCTCCACGACTGGCTGCACGCGGGGGAGCGGGCGCAAGAGAACGGAGAACGCACATGAGCGCGACGCCCGCCGAGCTCGTGATCCGCAACGCCCGCATCACGACCCTCGATCCCGCGCGACCCGAGGAGACGGCGATCGCCGTCTCCGGCGGCCGGATCGCGAGCCTCGGCCCCGAGGCCGAAGCCGCGATCGGCCCCCGCACGCGGGTGGTCGACGCCGGCCGCCGCCGCCTGATCCCCGGGCTCAACGACTCGCATCTCCACGTCATCCGCGCCGGCCTCAACTACCACCTCGAGCTGCGCTGGGACGGCGTCCCCTCCCTGGCCGACGCCCTGCGGCGCCTGAAGGAGCAGGCCGAGCGCACCCCGCCGCCCCAATGGGTCCGCGTGATCGGAGGCTGGAACGAGTGGCAGTTCGCCGAGAAGCGGATGCCGAACCTCGACGAGCTGAACGCGGCGGCGCCCGAGACGCCGGTCATCGTGCTGCATCTCTACGACAGCGCGATGATGAACCGCGCGGCCCTGCGCGCCCTCGGCTTCGATTCGTCGACGCCGAATCCGCCCGGCGGCCTCGTCGCCCGGGACGCGAGCGGCGAGCCGACGGGGCTCCTCATCGCCGAGCCGAGCGCCTTCATCCTCTATTCGACGATCGCCCGGGCGCCGAAGCTCGAGTTCGACGATCAGCTGAACTCCTCGCGGCATTTCATGCGGGAGCTGAACCGCTTCGGAGTGACCAGCGTCGGCGATGCCGGCGGCGGCTGGCAGAACTATCCCGAGGACTACGGCGTCATCCAGCAGCTGGCGCGCAATGGCGAGCTCACGCTCCGCATCGCCTACAGTCTCTTCGCCCAGAAGCCGGGCGCCGAGCTCGCCGACTACACGCGCTGGATCGGCATGACCCGCCCGGGCGAGGGCGACGCGATGCTCGCAGTCGCAGGCGCCGGGGAGAACCTCGTCTGGAGCGGTGGCGACTTCGAGAATTTCCTGCAGCCACGCCCCGACCTGAAGCCGATCCTCGAGAGCGAGCTCGAAGCGGTGATCCGCGCCCTCGTCGCCGCGCGCTGGCCGTTCCGGATCCACGCGACCTACGACGAGACGATCGATCGCTTCCTCGGCGTCTTCGAGCGCGTCGACCGCGAGATCCCCTTCGCCGGCCTGCGCTGGTTCTTCGACCACGCCGAGACGATCGGCCCGAAGAACATCGAGCGGACCCGCGCCCTCGGCGGCGGCATCGCGATCCAGCACCGCATGGCTTATCAAGGCGAGTACTTCGTCCGCCGCTTCGGACGCGAGGCGGCGCGGGCCTGTCCGCCGATTCGCGCACTGCTCGCCGCCGGAATTCCCGTCGGCGCCGGCACCGACGGGACCCGCGTCGCGAGCTACCACCCCTGGACCTGCCTCGACTGGCTCGTGACCGGCCGTACCGTCGGCGGGACGCGGCTGACCGACGACGCGAGCCTCCTCTCCCGCGAAGAAGCGCTTCGACTCTATACGCGGGGGAGCGCCTGGTTCAGTGGCGAAGCCGGCCGGAAGGGCCAGCTCGTCGCCGGCCAGCTCGCCGACCTCGCCGTCCTCTCCGACGACTACCTGACCTGCGCGGACGACGCGATCCGGCGCATCGAATCCCTGCTGACCGTCTGCGACGGCCGCATCGTCCACGCCGCCGACGAATTCGCGAAGCTCGCCCCGCCGCTCCCGCCCGTCAGCCCGAGCTGGGCTCCGACCGCACGCTATGGCGGCTACGCCAACGAGCCGACCGCGCCCCACGACCATCCCGCCGTCTTCGGCGCCGACGGCCGGCTCTGGGGCGAACGCTGCGACTGCGCCGTCTGAGCCGACCGAACCCGACCGCAAGGAGACCCGCCATGAAGATCACGAAGCGCGCGAGCAACGACCGGGGCACGACCGAGCTCGGCTGGCTCCACGGCCGGCACAGCTTCTCCTTCGCCGAGTACCGCGACCCCGCCCACATGGGCTTCCGCAAGCTGCGCGTCCTCAACGACGACGTCGTCGAGCCGGGTCAGGGCTTCGGGACCCACGGCCACAAGGACGCCGAGATCCTGACCTACGTCATCGAGGGGCGTCTCGAACACAAGGATTCGATGGGCAACGGCAGCATCATCGAGGCCGGGAAGCTCCAGTACATGAGCGCGGGGAGCGGTGTCACCCACAGCGAGTTCAACCCCTCCCGCGATCGCCGCGTCCACCTGCTCCAGATCTGGATCCTGCCCGACGCGAGCGGCGGCGAGCCGCGTTATGCGGAGCACGCGCTCCCGGCGTCGACGCCGCCGAACCATCTGACGCTCGCGTTCTCGGGCAGGCCCCGGGACGGCGCGCTCGCGATCCGCGCCGAGGCCGACGTCTATCTCGGCCGGCTCGACGCCGGCGGATCGCTCGTGCACCGGACTCGGCCCGACCGGGGCATCTGGGTCCACGTCTTCGCGGGCAGCCTCACCGTCGGCGGAACGGAGCTCGCCGCGGGCGACGGCGCCGCGATCGAGAACGCCGCGGAGATCGTGCTCGAGAGCGCGGACGGCGCCGAGCTCCTGCTCTTCGACCTGCGTTGAGCGCGGAGGGGGAGATCAGTCGATGAAGGGCGTATCGTCCCAGAGATTCTGGGGGACGAGCAGGAATTGCGTCCAGATGACGGGGACGACGGTGCGGTCTTCGTCGCGCATCTCTTCTTCGTGATGATGCGCGTCGAGGTACCAGAGGACGACGTCCTGACCCGCGACGGGCTGCTTGTCGAGGTAGCTCGTCAGATCGACGGCGCGGAGCTCCGCACCGGGCGCCGGAGCGCGCGTCACGGCGAAGGGATTGCGGGTCCAGCTCTCGCGGAAGGTCGGGAGCCCGGACCGCATCGGCTCGAGCGAGTAGCCCGTCGGCCTGCCGTTGCCGTTCGTCCGGGTCGCGTCTTCGACCTCGACGTGGGTGAAGCCGTTCGCCGACCACTTGATGCCGGCCTCTCGCGAGACGACCGTCTCCTTCTCGGAGACGCTCCTCGACCCGAAGGACTGGTTCGAGACGTGGACCGTGTCGCCGCCGGGTCCTGCGACGTCGATGTCGATGCGCCAGGCGAAGACGTGGGTATGGCCCGCGGTGTCGTCGGGACCGCCGAGCTTCTGACCCGTCGCACCGGCGCGGACCTCGATCGTCCCGTCGTCCCAGAAGGCGTACGACATGAGATAGTCGTAGTTCGCGGCGTCGAGCACGCTCCAGAGCACGAGCTTCTCGCCGCGGCGGGCGCTGCTCGTATTCGAGTAGAGCCAGGCGACGTCGCGGTCGAGGACTTCGCGGCAGATCCGGTCGTTGGCGAGGCGCGAGCCTGTACAGTCGTCGTTGTCGATGGGGGCGAGGTCGAAGGCGAACGAAGTCATGTCCTGGAAGCGCGGTTGGCCCGAGTCGTAGGGCACGAAGATCTCCGCCATGCGCAGCTCGCCGAGCACGTCGACGGGCGCCTCCCCGACACCGGGCCGGAAAGTGACCTCCGAGAGCACGAGCGTCTCGGATCGCGTCGGGTTGCCGTTCTCGTCGGGCATGCGCTGGATCTCCCAGCAGATCTTCCATTCCGAGACCGCCCCGCCCGAGGTCGGGAAGCTCCGAACGAGCTCCGTCCCCTGCGTGCACTGCGCGCTCGCGCTCTCGGCAGACAGCCCCATCACCGCCAGCAACACGAGTCCGATCCGTCGCATGTCATCCCCCCTCGTTCGTCGATCCCGCTCGACCTCAGAGCCCCCGCGGATCCCCCGCCGCGAGCGGCGCGAGCGCCGCCGGCCGCGTCCAGACCCGCCAGGCCCCGAGCGGATCCAGCATCTGTCGCACCGCCCGCCGCGCCTCCGCCGGCAGCGCCGCGACCTCTTCCGCGATCGCCGCGCGCCGCATCTCGAAGGCGGGCCAGGCCGGCAGGACCGTGCGCCCGAAGCCGAGCTCGACCTCGACGCGGTCTTCGCCCTCGGCGATCGCCTCGCGATTGACGGCGAGATAGGCGAGATGGTCCCGCGCGAGCTCGGCGACGACCGGCAACAGCGAGATCGGGATCGCATCGTCGCGGTCGGGTCGCGGACGCGCGCGGCGGACGTGGGTCGGATAAAGGAGCAGCGCGGGCGAGCGGCTCGCGATGCGTTCGCGCAGGTCCGGATCGGCGAACGCATCGGCCTCGAGCCACGCCGCGAGCGAGCCGTCCGGCCGGGTCGGCGCGGCGCCGAGGAGGAAGCCGGATTCGGCGAGGTGGACCGCCAGCCCCTCGAGCACGGCCGGCGCGCGCTCGGGCCAGATCGGCAGCCAGAGCTCGATCCAATCCTCGAGCAGCCGCGCGCAGATCCGCCGGACCGGCGTCGTCGGCCGCCAGGCGGGCTCGGGCCGGATCCGCTCGAGATAGTCGACGATCGTCGCGAGCTCGCCGAGGACGAAGCCTTCCGGCGTGCGGAGGTAGGGCCCTTCGTCGCGGCCCGCGCGGGCGGCGAGGGCCAGCGCGAGGGCCGGCGTCTCGTCGACGCGCTCGAAGTCGATGCCCTTCGCGGCGAGGGCCGTCACGAGGGCGATCGTGTCGCGTGCCGAAGGATCGCCGTAGACCGCATGCCGCATCGTCGTCGCCCTCGCGTTCAGTCGGGCCAGTGGATCGTCAGCTCGATCTTCGTATCCGGATGGATCGAGGTCGCGACGGGACACCGATCCGCCACCTCCTGGAGCCGCTCCCGCGCCGCCGCCGGCACGCCCTTCGGCATGTCCATCTCGACGACGACCCGCCCGACCCGCCGGCGCGGCTCGAGGCTCATGTGCTTCTCGACGCGGGCGCGGGCGCCGTCGATCTTCCAGCCCTCGCGCTGGGCGAGGATGCCCATCGTCGTGAGCATGCAGGTCCCGAGCGACGCGGCGAGCAGATCCGTCGGCGAGAACGACTCGCCCTTGCCCTGGTTGTCGACCGGGGCGTCGGTGTCGAGGCTCGCCTTCGACGGCCCGTGGACCGCCGTCGTGTGCAGCCCCCCTGCGTAGACCAGCTTCATCTCCACCATCTCGCTCGATTCTCCCCTGTCTTCTGCTTCTCGAAGCCGCTTCGGACCGCCCCGGCGCGTGCCCACCCGCGGATGTTGCCCGAATCCCCGCGTTCACGCCCCCGGCCCCCTCGGCCCGCGTGCTAGCGTGCCGTCACCCCATGCAACGCA
>JBIPOQ010000576.1:0-2745 GCA_044379055.1 Myxococcota bacterium | reverse complement strand
GTTGCGGGAGACGAAGACGAGGTAGCTCGTGACGACACCGTCCGAGGGCTCCCAGGCGAGCTCGGCCACCGTCTGGCCCGGCGGCAGGTCGACCGGCTCGGTCGCGAGCGGCGGGTCGCCCCCGTCGTCCGGCGAACCGTTCCCCTCGGAGCCGCCGTCCCCGCCGCAGGCGAAGAGGAACGCGGCCAGACCGGCGCAGGCAAGCCGGCGCCAGGCGCCCGGCTGAGGCCGGGGCGCGGCGTCTACGGCGACGAGGCCGAGCGCAAGGTGGTCCGGAGTCGGTCCAGTCATTGAAACGGGCCCCCCTCGTGGCCCATTCGAATGCTTCCGGGAATTCAGGCTGGTCGCGAAGGTCCGAGGGCGATCGCCCGCGTGACCCGATCAAGGACACTGTCGGAGATGTCGGGGCGATTGAAAGTGATGCTCGTCACGACTCGTTGGGAAATCCGTGTCCGGTCCGGATTTCCGTCCGAAGCCCCTGCTCTTCGGACGACTCGAGACGCTTCGATTGAGCTTCTGGCCTCGGCGGATTAGGCTAGGCGGGCCCATGACTCCGATCAAGGTCACATTGCGGTTGTTCGGCTCGCTGAGAGAGGCCATCGGTGAATCGAGCCGGGTGGTTGAGCTCGAGGCCGGCTCACGTGTGCTGGATCTGCGCGCCTGGCTCGCCGAGCGTTCGCCCCTGGTCGATCAGCTCGGCGGTCGGCTCGCCGCTTCGGTGAACCTCGAGATCGCCGAGTCGGAGCGGGTGTTGCGGGACGGCGACGAGGTCGCCTTCCTGCCGCCGGTCGCTGGCGGCGACGGCAGCCGGAAGCGCTGCACGATCTCCGAGCGCGCTCTCGACGAGGCCGAGGTCGCCGCGCGGGTCGAGGGGCCGGATGCGGGCGGTGTCGTCGCCTTCGTCGGTCGGGTCCGGAATCAGGCCCGGGGACACTCGATCGAGCATCTCGTCTACGAGGCGTATCCGGAGATGGCCGAGCGCGAGATGGAGAAGATCGCCGACGAGGCGGGCGAGCGTTGGCCCGGGACCCGCGTCGCGATCGCCCACCGCGTCGGTCGCCTCGAGATCGGCGACGCGGCGGTCGTGGTCGTCGCCGCCTCCGCCCACCGCGATGCCGCGTTCCTCGCCTGCCGCTTCGCCATCGATACGCTGAAGGAGCGGGTCCCGATCTGGAAGCGCGAGGTCGCGACCGACGGCGCCTACTGGGTCGACGACCACGCCTGATCCCCGGCACCGGCCGCGGCCCGTCCGCCCGTCCGGCCGAGCCCGCCTCCCTGCCGTCCAACGGAGATCCCCGTCCCGTGAGTCGATCCGAAACGCCCAAGGAAACGTCGCCGTCCGAGGCGAAGCCCTCCCATCCCGGTCATCACCACCGCGAGGCCGCGCCCGAGGACGTGCCGACCGCGGTCGTGACCGTGAGCGATACCCGCGACCTCGAATCCGATACCGGCGGTCGCCTGGTCGAGGAGATGCTGCGCGGCGCCGGGCAGTCGGTGACGGGTCGGCGGATCGTGAAGGACGAGCCCGCGGCGATCCGCGATGCGCTCGAGGCCGCGCTCGCCGATCCGGGCGCCCGCGCCGTGATCTTCACGGGCGGGACCGGCATCGCGCCCCGGGACGTCACGCCGGACACCCTCGAGCCCCTGCTCGAGCGGGTGATCCCGGGCTTCGGCGAGCTCTTCCGCATGCTCTCGTACGAGGACATCGGCTCGGCGGCCCTGCTGTCCCGGGCGCTGGCGGGGCTCCGCGGCGGAAAGGTCGTCTTCGTGATCCCCGGGTCCCGGGGCGCCGTCCGGCTGGCGATGGAGAAGCTGATCCTCCCCGAGCTGGGCCACCTCGCGGGCGAGGCGCGCAAGACGCGCTGAGTCGGCCGCAGGCGGCGGCCGCCCGGCCCATCAAGCCGAGCCCTTCCGGGACCGATCCACGCCGCATGCGAAATCCGCCCGAGCACCGTTCCGAGCGAGGCCTGCCGCGGCGCCGGGCCGCCGGCATCGCCCTCGTCGCCTTCACGCTCGCCGGCGCCGGCCTCGCGGCGGCCCGGGCCGACGAGATCCGCTTCTGGGTCGATGCGGACGGGGTCACCCATTTCAGCGACGACGCCGGCAAGGCCCCGGCCGAGGCCCAGGCGCCGGAGTCGGCGGGGCTCGAGTCGCTCCGGTCGGCCTGGTCCGACGGGGTCGTGGGGCCGGTCGTGGTCGCCGAGCCGGGGAGCTCGGGGGGCGACGCCGATCGGGTCCAGCGCCTGCTCCGGGGGGCGATCGGCGATCTCGAGCGCGGCGAGCATGCCCGCGCGAGCGCGACGCTCCGCGGTGTCCTGCGCCTCGCGCCGCGTTCGCCCGAGGCCCACTGGTATCTCGCGATGCTCGCGCGTTCGCGTGGCCGCTTCGATGCGGCGGAGACCCATCTGCGGGCCTTCCTCGATGGGGCGGGGCCCGAGCTCGGGCGCTGGCGGGAGGTCGCGCGCCTGCGTCTCGCGGCGATCGCCGACGAGCGACGCCTGGCCGATCCCGCGGTGCTCGGCGGCGCCCTCGAGCTCGAGACGATCCCCACCCGGCATTTCCGGCTGCAGGTCGATGCGAAGCTCGGCGCGGTCTCGGCCGACTACGCGGCGCGGGTGCTCGGCTTCCTCGAAGCGGCGCGGACCGAGGTCTCTGCGTCGATCGGCGTCGAGCCCCTCGAGCCCCTCGGCGTCGTGCTCTACGGCCGCGCCGCCTACGTCCGCGAGCATGCCCACCGCTTCACGT
>JBIPOQ010000091.1:0-10022 GCA_044379055.1 Myxococcota bacterium | reverse complement strand
GCCGGAGCAGCCCGCAGACTCGGCGACCCGGGCGATCGCTCCGACGTTCTGGGGATCCTCGACCCCGTCGAGAGCGACCAGCCGACGTCCCGCGGCCGGGCCGGCCGACGGATCGGCAGGCCCCACCGCCGCGACGAGCGCTTCGAGGGAGAGCTCCGGCAGCGGGCCGACCTGGAGGGCCACCCCCTGGCTCCGCCCATCGGGTCCCGCCACGCGATCGAGGCTCGCCTCGTCGACGAGCTGGCACGGCACGCCGCGACTTCGCGCGAGCGCGAGGATCTCGTCCTGATCCTCGAGGCGGCCGTTGTCGCGCAGGAGCAGGCGGTCGATCCGCCGACGCCCGGCGCGCAGGGCCTCGTGGACGGAGTGCTGCCCGGTGAGCCAGTCCGTCGACGGGCGGACGGGCGGGCCGGACGGCCGGTTCGGCTTCGATTTCGGAGGCGGCTTCTTCATGGGATCCGGAGCGCGGGCGTCGCGCGTCAGCGGATCAGCATAGCCCGGAGCGCATCGACGGCCTCGAGGTAGGGCGTACCGTCCGGAATCCGCGGATGGTTGCGCAGCTCGAATTCGAGATAGGCGACGATCTCACCGAGCGCCTCGTCGACCTCGCGGATGCGATCACCGGGCAGGCGCAGCGCGCGGTACTCGACCTTCGACGGATCGAGTCCGGCTCGCGCATCGACCTCGACGCCGGCGAAGAGCTTGCGGCCGCGGGCGACGCTCTCGGCGACGATGCGGTTGATCCGCTCGGCCACCGCCTGCGGTCCGTCGACCGCGACGAGAGGCGCCGTCAGCTCGAAGATCAGCTTGCAGTGGAGGGACACGGCCTCGCGGACGACGTCGTCGTCGGCAGTCGCGAACTCCAGGGCCGGTCCCGCCTCGTGGTCGATCTGGACCTGCCCGGTCAGCTGCAGGAACTGCAGCGTGCGCGCGGCGGTGCGGGGATCGAGGCCGGTGCGGTGGCAGAGGGATCCGAAGCTGCTCTCCTCGGCCAGGGCCGCGACGATCGCACGCTCGTTCTCCGAGCCCGACGGGCGCGGCTCGCTGCCGCGGCGCAGTCGGGCGCGGGGATCCTCGAGCTGGGCGATGAAGCAGAGCAGCTCGTCGCGGCGCGCGAGTCCCTCGCTGATCAGGCGATGGGTCGGCAGCGACAGCCGTACGGTGTTGTCGGGCTCGATCTCGCCTTCCCAGAAATGGATCCAGCCGGCGGTGTACGAGAAGAGCGAGCGGACGATGTCCTCGACCTGGGTCTTGACTCCATCCCAGAGATCTCTCGGCGTGAGAACGCCGAGCTCGACGAGGACCTTGCCGAAGCGGGTCATCGGATGGAAGCGGCTCTCGGCGGCGGCGAGCTGCTCGCGGGTCAACATGCCGACTCGCAGGAGGCAGAGCCCGAGTCGATCCGCTTCGAGATTCGATTCGGCGAACACGACCTCGCCGCGGCTCAGGTAGACGGCCTTCTCGTCGCCTCCGAACTGGAACAGAAGGAAGCCCGATTTGCCGGCGGCGTGGACGAGCTGCAGCAGATCCGCCAGTGGGAACGCGCGCACGTCGCTGCTGAGCACCAGATCGCGATCCCACGGCACCGCCGGTCCGACGCCCCCCGCGGACTCGACGAGGATCATGCGCCCGGCCCGACCGACCACCCGCGCGGTCTGCCGTTCGTCGAGCCCGAGCTCGCCCGCGGCCTCCGCCGACAGACTCGCTCCGATCGCAGGGCGGTTGGCGGGTGAGGCGGGCAAGGCGGGTCCTCGATGGCGTCGAGCCAGTGGTGCCGGCCCCGTAAGCGAACGGGCATTGACCGGAGCGGCTTCCCCATCGTCCTGCGGAGGAGAGGGCTTGAGCGGGCATACATCCGCAGGCGCATGCGAATTCCCGAGTCCGACGGCCGAGATACGGCGGGACCCGCCGCACAATTGCACTCAAGCGCGCGACCGCCGACCGCCGATAGGCAAACGAACCCATTGGATGGCGCACATGGCCCAGGTCGATCTCGGAACCCGGATCTCGAAGCGCGGCGGCGATCGCGTCCCGCTCTTCACGCGGATCGTCCTGTCGGCGGACGACGGGCGACTGCTCCTCGACGGCGCGACCTGCACCAACATCGGCCTCGGCGGACTCTGCGTCCGCGCGGCGCAGGGCCTCGACCCCGGGACGTCGCTCACGCTCGAGCTGCGCCTCGTCGGCGGCCGCTCCTTCCGATGCCGCGGCCACGTCTGCTGGTCGCGAATCACCCTCCATCCGGAGCTGCTCGGCACGCCCAAGGGGACGCCGGAGGATGCGAGCTTCGGAATCTGCTTCGACGGCGCCTCGACGCAGGATCTCCTGCCGATCGCACGCCTGATGGTCGCCCGCGAAGATTCCCGTCGCCGCGCGCGGCGGATACGACGTCTTCATGGCTTCCCCGTCCGCGCTTGAATCGCGCGGACGCGGCCCGGTATGATCCCGCTTCCCATGAGACCGCCCGGCACCTTCAAGCTTCTCGGACGCGCGCGACGATCGAACCTCGACGGTTTCGGTCCGGGCGGCGCATTCGCGAGCCGATCCGATCGCATCGTCGATTCGCTGCGGACCCAGATCCTCGAGCCGGGCGAGGACCAATCGCTGCGCATCCGCCAGATCTTCGAAGAGCCCCGGGAGATCTTCCGCATCGAGATCGAGCGGCCGGAGCAGAACTATCAGCGCACGACGCTCCTCGACCGCGACGCCCTCGAGGACCTGTTGGCGACCGACGACGTACGGGAGCGATTCCTCGAGAGCGCCGAGGAGCGCAAGGCTCGCCTGGTGCCCGGAGCAGGACTCGAACCTGCACGGCCTGAGGCCAGGCGATTTTAAGTCGCCCGCGTTTACCATTTCGCCATCCGGGCAGGCGGCGAGCGACGACAGTCTAGACGCTCGCCTGTCCCTGCGCTTCGCTCGCCCCCGAGGAGTTCCCACCCGATGTTCCACGGCAAACGCGTGGTGGTCGTGATGCCCGCCTACAACGCGGCGCGAACTCTCGAGCGGACGGTCCGCGAGATCCCGATGGACCTCGTCGACGAGGTCGTGGTCACCGACGACGCGAGCTCCGACGACACCGTCGCGGAAGCGCGTCGACTGGGCCTCCGCACCCTGGTCCACGGCGAGAACCGCGGTTACGGCGGCAACCAGAAGACCTGCTACGAGGAGGCCCTCCGCCTCGGCGCCGACGTCGTCGTCATGCTCCACCCCGACTATCAGTACACGCCGAAGCTGCTGCCCTCGATGATCGGCCTGCTGACGGACGGCCCGTTCGACGTCGTGCTCGGCTCGCGCATCCTCGGCGGCAGCGCGCTCGCCGGCGGCATGCCCCGCTACAAGTACGTCGCGAACCGCCTGCTCACCTTCGTCCAGAACCTGCTCGCCGGCGCGAAGCTCTCCGAATACCACACGGGCTACCGCGCATTCAAACGCGAGGTCCTCGAAGCGCTGCCGCTGCTCGAGAACTCCGACGACTTCGTCTTCGACAACCAGATGCTCGCCCAGATCCTCTTCCAGGGATTCCGCATCGGCGAGATCAGCTGTCCCGCGGCCTACTTCGAGGAGGCGTCGTCGATCGACTTCAAGCGGTCGATGAAATACGGCATCGGGGTGCTCGGAGTCTCCGTCCAGCACTTCCTGCAGCGGCTCGGGATCGCGCGCTTCGCGATCTTCGATGCGAAGGGACGAAGGCTCGGGGCGAGCCCGGCCGGGGGCTGAGCGCTCGACCCGAACGAAGTTCGATTGGATCGGATTGGAGGCGGCGCCCGGATTCGAACCGGGGGTCAGAGCTTTGCAGGCTCATGCCTTACCACTTGGCCACGCCGCCTCGGAGGGGTTCGCGCTGCGAACGGCCCAAGCCACCCGCGAGGGTGGTCCGAGAGTCCTCGGGAGACGAGGGTTTACCAGACCCGTCCGGGGCCAGTCAAACGAAAGGCCCCGAGCTGCCGGCGCGCTCAGATCTCGGGCAGCTCGACTTCCTTCCCGCCCAGGCGCAGGACGGTCCGCCCTCCCCGCTCTTCGACCGCCAGGAGCAGCTCGGCCTGGGCGGAGCTCGTGAAGCGCGCCGGCAGACCATCGGGCACGAGATCGCGCTTCACACGACAGAGCAGCGCACCGTCGATCGGCGAGAGCGTGAGGCTCGCGGCGTCGAGCCTCTCCCGGCTGCCATCCGACAGGGCGATTTCGCCCGAGGCGAGCTCGATCGCGCGCACGAAGAAGCCCGCCTCCTCGACCTCGATCTCGCCGCGGAAATGGCCGAGCCGCACGATGAACTTCTGCACGTCGGCGAGGTACTCGACCGAGCGATCGAAATGCTCGCGCAGCTTGCGGTGACGGATCGGCTCGCCTTCGTGGGTGAAGCGGCCGTCGTGGTGGAGGACGAGACCGAAGGGGCGCAGCGGCGGGGGGCCCGGCGCCGAGGTCATCGATCGCACTCGCCCGAGACGAGATGGAACAGCGCGGCGGTCGGGAGCAGGTCGTCGAGGCGCGCGTGGACGAGGGCAGCGGGGAGCGCCTGGGCGTGGAAGAAGCTCGGGGCGCGACAACGGATCCGCCGCGGGAGCGCGTCGCCGCCATCGCTCGCGAGAAAGAAGCCGAGCTCGCCCGTCGACGACTCGATCGAGAGCGCGACCTCGCCGGCCGGGACGACGAGATCCGCCGGTGCGACGGGACCCCGGAGCGCGGCGCCGTCCGGGACCGGCCCCTCGCTCGTCTCGGCGAGACGACGAAGAGCTTGCTCGATCAGTCGCAGACTCTGTCGGATCTCCTCGACGACGACCGCGAGCCGGTCGTAGTCGTCGCCCTGCTCGCCGATCGGGACGTCGAACTCGAGCTCGTCGTAGGCGAGCAGCTTCACGTCGCGGCGCGCGTCGCGGGCGATGCCTGCGGCGCGCAGACACGGACCGGTGACCCCGAGCGCGAGGCAGGCCTCCGCCCCGAGCGGCGCGACGTCGACGAGGCGCAGGGCGGCGGTCGGGTGGGCGAGGAGCAGTCGATCGATCCGCTCGAGGGTCGCTTCGAGCGCGGCCCGCGCCTGCGTCCAATGCGCCGCGAAGTCGGCGGAGAGATCGCGGGCGACGCCCCCGGGCAGGACCCAGTCGCCGAACGGATCGCCGCCGACCGCCGCGACGAGGAGCTTCATCGCGACGATCTCTCCCTGCTGCACGGCGCGCTCCGCCGCGCTCGCCCCGATCGATGCGGCGAGGGCCGCGACGCGCGCGAGATGATCGACGACGCGCGCGAGCTCGCAGACGAGGGTCCGCAGTCGGGTCGCGCGCATCGCGACCTCGAGGCCCGCGAGCCGCTCGAGGGCGAGGCAATACCCGACCTGGGCGATCGGTCCGCTGCCGTACCCGAGCCGACCGACGTAGGGGAGCGCCTCGACCCAGGGACGGGACTCGACTTCCTTCTCGAAGCCGCGGTGGCCCAGACCGATCTCGAGCTCGAGGGCTTCGATCCGGTCGTCGTCGAGGGTCACGAGGAACGAGAGCGTGCCGCCGGCCCCGCCCATCACGCGGCGGACGGCCGGATGCGTATGGCCGAGCTCGACCACGGCGGCGCGAAACCCGAGGCGGTCGGAGAGGGTTCGCGAACCGAGGATTTCGGGGCCGGCGCTCAAGCGAACCCGTCCTCGACGGCGTCGCGCGTCGTCCCGCCGCCCCGGCGCATCGGTGCGCCTTCGAAATCGACGGGGAGCAGCAGGCGGTGCAGCCCGGGATGGCCCCGGAACCGGACGCCGAAGAGCTCCGCGGCCTCGCGCTCGGGCCAGTCCGCGGCGGGCCAGAGCGGCACGGCGCTCGCGATCTCCGCCGACTCGGGCTCGAGCGCCGCATGGACACGCAACCGCTCGTCCCGCGCGCTCGCCTCGAGCAGATAGACGACCTCGAGGCGACCGCTCGCGTCGCTGCGGTCGACGACGGTCAGATCCATCAACCGATCGAATCCGAGAGCGGGCTCCTCGCGCAGGCGGCGCAGGACCGCCATCGCCTCGGCGGCCGGAACCTCGAGCCGGAGCATGCCGTCGCGGGCGCGATCGAGGACCCCACCCTGCTCTGCAAAGGCCGCCGAGAGCGCCGCTGCATTCAGCGGCACGGCGCCGGGCAACGCATGCGCGCTCCCGTCCGGCGTCGGCATCACCGTCGCATCCGGCGCCTCCGGCGCTCTCGGCGTCGTCCCGGTCGAAGACGACTGCCGCCCGCCCCCGGCCGCGTCGCCGCGCCACGCCGCCCGCAGCCAGGCCGGCACGCTGCGCACCCGCGCGTACAGCCCGCCTCGAGGACGCTTCACCACGACGATCTGGGCCGGCATGCGAGGCAGAATATCAGCCGGCGAGTCGCTTGCGTACCGTCCGGGCCACGGAATCGCGCACGCGCGCGGCGAGCGTCGCATCACGCAGCGGCGCGCCCCCGCTCGCGACGGCCGATCCGGTCTCGCCGCGCTCGATCGCGAGCTCGCGGGCCACCGAGGTCATCACGACGTCGGGCAGACCGCAGGGCACGATCGCGTCGAAGCCCGCGAGATCGAGATCGACGTTGAGCGCGAAGCCGTGCCAGGTCACCCAGCGCCGGAGCCCGATCCCGATCGACGCGATCTTGCGCTCGCGCCCTTCCCGTCGGCGGCTCCGCGTCCGGTCGATGAAGACGCCCGTCCGCCCCTCGACCCGACAGGCCGGAATCGCCCACTCCTCGAGCGCGTCGATCAGTCCCGCTTCGAGCTGGCGGAGGAAGGCATGGACGTCGCGGCGCCCGGGGCCGGAGAGATCGACGATCGGATAGCCGACGAGCTGACCGGGGGCGTGATAGGTCGCGTCGCCGCCCCGGCCGACCTCGTAGCGCTCGACGCCGAGCGACTGCAGACGCGCCGCGTCGAACAGAAGGCTCTCCGCCTTCGTGCCCCGACCGAGGGTGATGACCGGCGGATGCTCGAGCAGCAGCAGCCGATCGCCGGATCGTCCGTCCGCGCGATCGCGCAGCGCGGCTTCCTGGAGCACGAGCGCCTCGCCGTACGGCACGAGCCCGAGCCATTCGACCGCGAGCGCATCGTCCATCGCGCCTCCCGCCGATCGGGGCCGGCGCCTGCCGACCCGCCCTGCCCCGACTAGAACGCGAAGTCGCCCGCCTCGAGCAGCTCGCGAATCCGGAAGAGGAAGCCGTTGGCCGGTGCGCCGTCGACGGCCCGGTGATCGTACGAGAGCGACAGATACATCATCGTCCGGATCACGATCGCGTCCTCGCCGTCGAAGGTCCGCACGACGGCGCGTTTCGCGATCTCGCCCATGCGCAGGATGCCGACCTGCGGCTGGTTGATGATCGCGAAGCCGTAGAGATTGCCCTGTCGGCCGGGGTTCGAGACCGTGAAGGTCCCGCCCTTCAGATCGTCGGCGGAGAGCTTCTTGTCCCGCGCCCGGGTCGCGAGGTCGTGGATCGCGATCGCGGTGCCCGAGAGCGAGAGGCGGTCCGCATGGCGGACGACCGGGACGACGAGGCCCTTCTCGGTCTCGGTCGCCACGCCGACGTGGATGTCCTGCTTCTCGATGATCGAGTCCTCGACGATCGACGCGTTCAGCGCCGGAAAGTCGCGCAGGGCGCGCACGGTCGCGTAGACGATGAAGGGCAGGAAGGTCAGTGAGATGCCCGTGTTCTTCTCGAAGGACTTCTTGTGCTGGCTGCGCAGGCGCACGACCGCCGACAGGTCGACCTCGGCGACGGTCCCGACGTGGGGGCTCGTGCGCTTCGAGTAGACCATGTGCTCGGCGATGATCTTCCGCATCGGGGACATCGGGATCACGCGATCGCCGGGCGCGAGGGTGTATCCGAACTGGGATCGCTTGCCGGCCGCAGGGGCCGGGGTCGGCCGGGGCGGAGCCGCCGCCGGAGCCAGGGCCGGCGGCGCGGCCATCGGGGCGGCGTGCACCGGCGCCGGGGCCGACGACGAGGCGGGCGTCTGATGGCGGACGACGTCGTCCTTGGTGACCCGACCGGCGCTGCCGGTCCCCCGGACCTCGCGCAGGTCGATGTCGGCGCCCTCGGCCATGCGGCGGGCGACCGGCGTCGCGGGCACCTCGGCCGGGACCGGAGCCGGGGACGGCGCGGACTTCGCGGCCACGGGCGCCGCGGGCGGAGCGGCCGCCGCGGGCTGGGGCAGCTTCGCGCCTTCGCGCGAAGGCGCCGCGGCCGCCTTCGCATCGGGATCGATGCGGGCGAGCACGGCGCCGATGGCGACCACCTCTCCTTCGCGGACGAGGAGCTGTTCGATCATGCCGGCGACCGGGGAAGGAATCTCGGCGTCGACCTTGTCCGTCGTCACCTCGACGATCGGCTGATCGACCTCGACCATCTCGCCCTGCCCGACGAGCCACCGGGAGACCGTTCCTTCGAGAATGCTCTCTCCCAGCGAAGGCAACTGAACATCGACCGCCATCATTCCCCCTCCGAGCGTCGAAGCGACGACTCGAATCGCTGAACCGACTGACCGGAATCCTCGCCCGTGGATCCCCGGACGGCTTCCGGATCCCCGATCGGCTTCCCCGCCGCGCCGCTTGACGCGAGACGCGTTCTCCTCGGCGTTCCGGCCCGGAGCGCCTCGAGGGCCTCGCGCAGGGCCTGCGGCGCCGGCGGACAGCCCGGGACGACGACATCGACGGGCAGGATCCGTGAAAGCCCCGAGATCGTCGCATAGTTCTGGTACGGCCCACCGGAGATCGCGCAGGCGCCCCACGCCATGACCCAACGCGGCTCGATCATGCGCGCATGAAGCTCGAGGAGCGAGGGTAATTGGCGACGCGTGAGCGATCCGGCCACGATCAGCAGATCCGCCGCCCGCCCGGACGCAGCCGGCGGAGCCGACCCCAGGAGCTCGAAGAAATCTCCGCCCTGGGCCATCGCCATGCCGCAGCACGAGGTCGCCAGTCTTAGCGGCGAAGGCGCCAGCGCCGCGGCCCATTCGAGGCCCGCCGCCCACTCGAGCGCCGCGTCGAGACGCGTCGCCCGCACGGTGCTCGGCCGCGCCGACGCGTCGGGCCCGACGGCCTGCGAGGGCTGGGAGGGTCGCGCGAGGGGTTCCATCTGATCGACCAGCATAGCGGCTCTTCGATATGGTCCGCGGGTCGGCGCGGGCGCTTCCGTCGCGGGACGAGCGAAGCGAGGTCGATGGGTCGATGGCTGCACGGCGCGCGCAATGGACGGCCTGGTCGGTACACCTGCTCACCGCGAGCGGTGCCGCGATCGCCCTCTTCGCGCTGATCGCGATCTCGACCGGACGATTCGCCATCGCCGTCTACCTGATGCTGGCGGCCCTCGTCATCGACTCCGTGGACGGGACCCTCGCCCGCGCGGCCCGGGTCGAGCTCCACGTCCCGGGAATCGACGGCCGTCGCCTCGACGACATCGTCGACTACCTGACCTATGTGATCGTCCCGGTCTTCTTCCTCTGGGCGGGCGGCTTCGTCGCCCATCCCGCCTGGCTCGTCGCCCCCGTGCTCGCGAGCGCGATCGGGTTCGCCCGGGTCGACGCGAAGACCGAGGACGATTTCTTCCTTGGCTTCCCGTCGTACTGGAACATCCTCGCGATCTATCTCTGGCTCTTCGACGTCGGGCCCGAGGCCTCGACGATCTGGATCGCCGGCCTCTCGATCGCGGTCTTCGTGCCCCTCAAATATCTCTATCCGAGCAAGCTCGAGCCCGCTTCGCTGCGGCGATCGATGGCGTCGGGCGGGGTCGTCTGGTGCGGTGCCCTCGCCGCCTGTGCCCTCGATCCAAAGGGGACCCAGGACCTCTGGCTGCGCGAGCTCTCGCTCGCCTATCCCGCCTGGTACGTCGGACTGTCGATCCTCCGCGGTGGCCTGAAGCGCGACTGAAGCGCGGCGCGCGGCGGCGGGGTCGGGATCGGAGCGAGCCCTCGCTCAGTGGTCGAGGGCGTCGATCAGATCGTTGATCCGCCAGGGCTTGCGCAAGACCCGGGACACCCCCATCCCGAGCAGCTCCGCCTCGGAGCCGATCCCGCCGGTCCCGATCAGATGGACGTCG
>JBIPOQ010000575.1:0-2748 GCA_044379055.1 Myxococcota bacterium | reverse complement strand
GCGAGCTCGCCGAGGCGCGCGGCGACCGAGGTCTGGCGCACCATCGCGAGGCCGAGCTCGCGGTAGGCCACGGGGTCCATCGAGCGGAAGCGGTGGCGATGATGGGGCCAGTAGGTGTCCGCCCAGCGCAGCGCGGCCCGATCGGCCGCGCGCGTCGGCTCCGCGCTGCGGGCGCGCTCCTCGATCCGGGCCTGCAGGAACGCCATGCCCCGGGCCACGGCCAGCGCGCCGCTCTTCTCGAACGTCTCGACCGAATAGCCCCGGGGCGCGAAGGGCGCCGTCCCGACCAGCACCAGCGACGCGAGGCGCTCGCGTGCTTCGAGGGCGAAGCGGAGGGCGACCATGCCGCCGAAGGAGTGGCCGAGGAGATGGCAACGCGCGATGTCGCGTCGATCGAGGAAGTCGCGGAGATCCTCCACGAGACGCGCGAAGCCGAAGCGCGCGGGATCGCCGCCGTGTGTCGAGTCGCCGTGGCCTCGCAGGTCGGGGGCGAGCAGTGCGAGCGAGGGATGGCGGACGTGGATCGCCGGCAGGACGGGCAGGAAGTCGTCGCGGTGGCCGGTCAATCCGTGGAGCAGGACGAGCGGAGCCCCGCCGGCGTCTTCCGACGCGATCTCCGTCCAGGCGATCTCGACGTCCGCGAGGCGCAGCTGACGGATCACGGGAACGACGGGCCCGGAGGACGCACGGACGGCGGGCATCGGGACTCCTCGGGAAAGAATGTTAGTCGGCGACGTGCTCGACGCCGCCCGCGGCGTCGAAGGCCTCGTCGACCTCGAGATCTTCGGGCGCCGGTTGCCAGCGGATCTCGACCTCGCGAACGCCCCATTCGAGTGCGGCGCGGACGTCGGTGCCCATGTAGACGTCGATCTTCTGGCGCCAGCGCGACGGCATCCGGTCGAGCACGACGAAGTCGCCTTCGAGGCCGTCGATCTGGACGCGCTGGCCCCGTCGCAGCCCGAGCTCGAGCAGATCCCGCGAGACGGCGATGACCTTCATGCCCGGCTGCAGGCGATCGCCCCAGGCCGCGATGCTGGGCGAAGCGTCGGTCTGGCCGCGACGCGAGTTGTAGGCCGAGGCCTTGACGACGAGGACGCGCGTCACCGACGGCGCAGGGCTCGGGACGGCGCTCGAGCTCGGCGGCTCCTGTTCGGTCTCCTCAGGCTCGGCGGGCACCGCGGCGGACTCCTGCGCGACGGAGCGCTCGTCGTTCGTCGCTCGTCGCTTCGGCGTCGCATGGATCGGCGCGCAGCCCGCGAGCGCGATCGTCGCCGCGAGCAGGCAGAGCAGGCGGACGAGCGGCAGCGCGGGGAGCAGGGACGGGGCGCCCGGCGCAGATCGATCGGGGGGGGAGGTCGACATGCGTGCGCGAGCTTGCAGAGTTTGGCGAGCGGCCGCAAGCGGGGCGGCGCCCCGCGCGGCTCATTCGGAGCCCGCGGGTGTCGGGTCGTCGTGCTCGTCCTCGATCTCGCCGACGAGCTCCTCGAGCACGTCCTCGAGGGTCACGAGGCCGACGACGCGACCTGTGACCTCGCGCACAAGGGCCATGTGGCGGCGCCCTCGGCGGAACAAGCGGAGCGCCTCGGCGATCTCGGCATCGGGGCGGATCTCGATCGCGGGCCGGATCGCATCCGGGAGCAGCACGAGCCGCGTCTTCGCGTAGAGATGAAACAGATCTTTCGTATGCAGGATGCCGACGACGCGATCGATGTCCCCGTCGTACACCGGCAGTCGTGTGTAGCCCTCCTCGCGGAGGCGATCGAGCAGCGTCTCGGGGTCGGTCGAGATCGGGATCGAGAAGATCCGCTCGCGCGGCACCATCACGTCGTGCACGCGCTTCGAAGCGCTCCGGAAGACCTTGCCGAGGATGCGCCCCTGCTCGGGCCGGATCGCGCCGGCCGCGTGGGCCTCGGAGACGAGCAGGTGGAGCTCCTCGGCGGAGTGCACGTGATGCCCGGTGATCGCCTCGAATCCGGCGAGGCGCACGAGCGCGTTGCCGGAGCCGTTCATCGCGACGAGGATCCAGCGGAACATGTGGCCGAAGACGAGCAGCGGCTGCGCGAAGAGGAGCGCGACCTCGCCGGGGCGCTGGAGGGCGATCGCCTTCGGCGCGAGCTCGCCGACGACGACGTGCAGGAAGGTGATCAGCGTGAAGGCGATCAGGGTGGCGATGGTATGCAGCGCGACGAGGCTCTCGATGCCGAGCCAGCCGAGCGGGGCGGCGAGCAGCGAGGACACGACGGACTCGCCGACCCAGCCGAGACCGATGCTCGCGAGGGTGATCCCGAGCTGGGTCGCCGCGATCGCGTCGTCGAGGCTCTCGATCGCGTCCGAGGCGGCCTGCGCGCCCCGCCGACCTTCGGCGAGCCAGACCTGGATCTGGCTGCGGCGGACGGCGACGAGGGCGAACTCGGTCGCGACGAAATAGCCGTTGGCGAGGACGAGGGCGGCCACGGCGAGGAGCCCGAGCAAGTCGATCCCGAGCGCGTGCTGCGCCATCGCTTGTTCGATCGCTGGATCCGACATCTGCCCCCTCGACCCGTCGTCGATCCGGAGAGTACGACGACTGGGAAGGCGACGCACACACGCCTTCGGACGGATCCCCACCCGTCCTCGCGCCTGCGCGCCCCGGAAACGAAAACCCCCGTCGCCAGTCGGCGACGGGGGCCTCGTTTGCCTCTCGCGAGGCTCATCGGTTCAGCGCGGCCCGCTCGCGCGGGCCTCACCGTGCAGGACAGGGATTACATC
>JBIPOQ010000573.1:0-2750 GCA_044379055.1 Myxococcota bacterium | reverse complement strand
GCGCGCTGCTCTTCGAGCGGGAGCGCGCGCAATTCTCGCCAGACGGGCAGGCGATCGAAGGGCAGCTGGCTCCGGAACGACGACATGGTGCCGATCCCGCGGCAATGGGCGAGGCCGAACATGCGGGCGCCGCGGGCCGTCGCGAGTTCGAGCATCGGCAGGACGCGCTTCGCGTCGAGCAGCGCCGGCACGGCGAAGGGCACGCCGGTCGAGGCCGACAGCGCGATCAGCTCGTCCCGCCGCGCGTCGGCACGGTCCGCAGGCGCCGGATCCTCGACGTACTGGAAGATCCCCTGGCCGGTCTCGCCCATCGTACGGACCAGCGCCTCGACCTCGCTCCAGGCGGCCAGGCGGGAGGCGACGGGGCGATCGTCGGAGGTGCGGTGCTGATGGGTGCGGGAGGTCGTGAAGCCGATCGCGCCAGCAGCGAGGGCTGCGCGCAGCTCGGTCTGCATGACGCGCAGGTCGTCGTCGTTCGCGGTCTCGTCGAAGGCGCGCTCGCCCATCGCGTAGGTCCGGAGCGCGGAGTGGCCGATGTTGGCGGCGTAGTGGATGCCTTTCGGGAGCGCGTCGATCGCGTCGAGATATTCGGCGAAGGTCGTCCAGCTCCAGCGGATGCCGGCCGCCATCGCCTTGCCCGAGATGTCCTCGGCGCGCTCGAGGCTGCGCACGACCAGCATCGCGTCCTTCTCGGCGGAGGGGGCGAGGGTGAAGCCGCAATTCCCCATGACGACGGTCGTGACGCCGTGCCAGCAGGAGTTGGCGCCGATCGGATCCCAGAAGATCTGGGCGTCGAGATGCGTATGGCCGTCGATGAAGCCCGGGGTCACCGCGAGCCCCTCGGCATCGATCTCCTGCCGCCCGCGCGTCTTGATGCGGCCGATCGCCGCAATGCGATCGCCGACGACGCCGACGTCGGCGCGATAGGCGCCGAGTCCCGAGCCATCGACGATCATTCCGTTCCGGATCACGAGGTCGAAGGCCATGATCATCCTCCTTCAAGGGGGCGGGCAGCGCGCGATCAGGCCGTTCCGAGCTCGGCGAGGGAGACGACCCGGGTCGTCGGCTTCTCGATGTCGCCCTCGGGCAGCAGGAATCGCCAGTAGAGCGAGCCGAAGAGCTGGCCTTCGGTATCGATCCAGTTCGCGACTTTGGGACCCGGATCCGTCGGCGAGACGACGAACGTGAAGCGCCCGTTCGCGTCCGCCTTCATCTGCTTGCGATTGAGCGAGCAGGAGCGGTAGCGGTAGTCGCCCGTCTGCTGGAAGCGATTCCAGAACATCACGTTCGCATAGACGCATTCCGGCCAACGCGCCTCGACGACGAGGGCCTGTCCGGGCTGCAGGATCACGAGCCCGGCGCAGTAGGCGTTGTCGATCGCGCCGGCCCCGCCGCCTTCGGTCGGCACCCACTTCTCGGGCTTCGGGAGCTGATTCGGGACGAGCGAGAACCAGGAAGGCGTCTTGCTCGGGTCCTGGGGGCCGCGGGCGAGGGTCTGCGAATGGATGAAGGTCATCGCGGCGCGGAGCTTGTCGGCGAGGGCCGCGGGGGCGAGCGGGCGCGGAAAGCCCGGCTCGTCGAGGCATTCGATGTCGATCTCGCAGACGAGCCGCGGATCCGCCATCGCGCAGGTCTCGCGCTCGAAGTAGTGGCGCGCGATCACGCAATTCGGCTTCCCGGGCTGCATGTGGAGGGCGCCGGCGCGGGGGCTCGGTCCGATCTCGATCGCGAAGCGGCCTTCGGCGTCGCGGGGGAACTGGGTGTGGTTCAGGGCGGAGACGACACCGTCGTTGAAATCGCCCTCCTGCTTCCCCGTATAGATGGTGAAGCTGATGTAGGCCTCGTCGCGCATGCGGCCGGTGATGCGGTAGCGGCGGGTCGGGTCGAGGGGCGCGAGGTGGGAGGGGTTGTCCGCGCCTTCGCCGCCCCATTTGAGGACCGCGCTCGCGAGGGGCGCGAAGCGCGGACGCGACGCGTCGTTGTCGACCCAGGTGTCGAGTCCGCATTTGATCAGATGGAGCAGCATGTGCTCGCCCGCGGCGACGTCGTTCGGGGCGGTCACGTTGCGCGCGGGGCCGAGGAACTCCCGGTCGACCTGCTCGATCAGGGCGAGCAGGTCGCGCAGGGCCTCACGGCTCGGGGGCGTCGGATCGGCGGTCATCAGCTCTCTCCGGCGCCCGTCTGGGCTGCCTTCTGGTGCATCTGCTCGAGCAGCTCGGGATCGAGCAGGCGCTCGTCGAGATGGAGCTTCTGGATCCGCCAGCCCTGGGCCGTGCGCACCGCTTCGACGGTATAGACGCCGATGCCGGAAAGATGGCGGTTGTGCTGGAAGGTCTTGAGCGAGGCGCGGTTGCCGTCGACTTCGACAAGATGGGTATCCATGTAATGCCAGGGGAGCGCGCCCTCGCGGTTGCCGACCTGGGCATTCAGCCATTCGAGGATCGCGGGAAAGCCTTCGAGTCGGACGTCCATCGGGAAGTTGACGCCCTTGTACTCGGCCACGGCGTCCGCCGTGAAGGTCGCACGCAACAGGCTCTCGTCGCGGCCATCGATGCCGTGGGCGTACTGATGGATCAGCCGGATCACGGCCTGCCGATCGGCTTCGACCTCGAGCGCATCGATCCGGCGATCGAGGGCCGCATGGCCGCAGCCGAGGGTGGTCCCCGCGACGGCGAGGGCGATCGTCGTCGCGAGCAGACGTGCGGACGTTCGACGAGAATGGATCATGGCGAGCTCCTCTCTCCCAGAGA
>JBIPOQ010000574.1:0-2750 GCA_044379055.1 Myxococcota bacterium | reverse complement strand
AGGTGAAGTTGCGCGGGGTGATCTCGTTGCGGAAGGCCTTGCCGATCTGGGCGATCCCGAACGGCACCTTCTGCCGGGCGGCCTCGCGCACGCGCTTGAAGCCCGAGAAGATCGGCTGGCAGGTCTCCGGCCGGAGATAGGCGGTCGTCGCCTCTTCGACGGAGGCGCCGAGCTCGGTGCGCAGCATCAGGTTGAACTCGCGGGCCTCGGTCAGGTCGCAGTCCCGGATCGCGCGCTTCGCGGGCGCTTCGGGACAGCGTTCGTCGCCGATCTGATCGGCGCGGAAACGCCGCTTGCAGGTCCGGCAATCGACCATCGGGTCGCTGAAGTGCTCGACGTGGCCGCTGGCTTCCCAGGTCCGGGGATGGCAGATGATCGCGCTGTCGATCCCGACGACGTCGTCGCGCTCGCGCACCATCCGGCGCCACCAGAGGGCCTTCAGGTTGTTCTTGAGCTCGACACCGAGCGGTCCGTAATCCCAGAATCCGGCGATTCCGCCGTAGATTTCGCTCGCCGGAAAAATGAAGCCGCGCGACGCGCACAGGGAGACGAGGGTCTCCATGGCGAGGGGATGACGTTCTCGATCCTCCCCGTCGCGGGTCGGGCGTTCGGTTCTTTGTTCGGACATGTGTTTCGAAGCCCTGGAGAGAGACGCTGGTCGGGGTCTCTCCGGATGGTTGCTCGCTGATCCGAGCCGGGATCCAGGCGAGCCCTCGGCCCGTCCTGCCCCGCGGCGACCCGGCGGATCATCCGCGGGGGAGCGGGGGCCGCGGAGTATCCCCCATCCGGGACCGGAGGGTCAAGCCGTTCCGGGGCTCGGGATCGGCAGGATCTGCTCGAGGAAGCGTTCGCTGCGCAGCTCGACGCCGACGTGGAAGCGTTGGAAACGGAACACGAGGCGCGCCGACTCGGCGACGCCGCGCGCGCCGAGCTGGTAGTCGGCGAGCCGCTCGGGCGGGAGCGAGAGCCCCTCGCTGAGCGCGCGCAGGGTGCCGAGCGCGACCGAGACCAGCCCATCCTGGCCCCGGGCACAGGCGCTGCAGACGATGCCGCCGTCGGGGACGTGGAACTTGACGACGTGGTCCGGCGAGATCTCCCCGCCCGGCGCCCGCCCGCAGCGCACGCAGCGCCCGAGCTCGGGGCGCAGCCCGAGCGCATCGAGCAGGCGGAGCTCGAGCAGGACGCGCAGGCTCGCCGTCGGGTGGACCCGCTCGACGAGGCGCAGGCTCTCGCTCGCGAGGGCGAAGAGTCGACCGGCCTCGTCCCGCTCGAGCAGCTCCGGCGAGAGCCGATCGAGCAGCTCGACGAGAAAGCTCGCGAGCGCATAACGGACGGGGTCGCTCCGGAGCCCGAGATGGGGCTCGACGAGCCGCGCGCGCTCGAGGAAGCCCATGCCGCCGCGCGGACGCGTTCGCCCCTCGATCGCGAGGTGGTTGAAGAGGTCGAGGGTGCCGGGAAAGCGGCGCTGGCTCTTGCGCGCGCCCTTGGCGATCGCCGTGAAGCGGCCGGACTCCGACGTCAGCAGATGGACGACGAGGTCCGACTCTCCGTAGTCGACGGCGCGGAGCAGCACGGCCTCACACGCGATCGATGCCATCCGACGCCTTCACGGCTGTGCGCCGAAATCGGCCTCTTCCGCCGCCGCCGCCGCTTCGGCCGCGCGGGCGGCATCGAGATCCGCTGCCTGCTCGCTCGCGAGGCGATGGACGGGATCGCGCCAGACCACGACCGCGCGGCTGCGAGACGCCCCCGAACCGCCGACCAGCAGATTCCAGCCCGCGCGCAGGATCCAGAGCGACAGCACGGTCGCGACGACGAGCGCGACGACCGCCAACGCCTGCTTGCGCCAGAGCCCTGCCCCGTTGCGATCCCACGGGCTCGTCGCCGGCTCGTCGAGCATGCGGGCGACGGTGTCGTCGGCGTCGAGCCCCAGCGCCTGGGCGACGGTGCGGACGAAGCCGCGCACGAACCCGTCCGACACGCCGTCGAAATAGCCGGCCTCGAGGCGTTCGAGCGAGCGCAACGGGATGCGCGTCGTGGCCGAGAGCTCCTCGACGCTGATTCCGCGCAGCAGTCGCTGACGCTTCAGGTATTCCCCGATCGCCGCTCCGGCGAGGCTCTCCGCGTCGGACGACGGCTGCGCGTCCGCGCCGCGTGCTCGCAGCATGCCTTTGTGCTCGCTCATGCCCACCCCGCGGCCGCGAGCGTAGCAGCCGAAGCGGAAGCGGGCGGGCGCCCGCCTGCCTCAGTGAAGCAGATCGAGATAGGCCTGCGACTGGGATCCCCATTCGAGCATCGGGCCGGTCTCCACCGCTGCCCGGAAATGGGCGATCGCCTTCTCGCGATCGCCGAGGGACACGAAGATCTCGCCCAGGCGAAAGTTCGCCTCGGCGCGGCCCGCGCCCGAGAGGCGGCTGCTCGCGATCGCCTTCTTGAGAGCGGTGACGGCGGCCAGGCTGTGGCCCTGCTTGGTCTCGAGAATGCCGAGATCGAGGAGCGCGGGCCCGTAGCTCGGGAAATAGTCGAGCGCCTGGACGAGATGCTGGCGCGCCTCGTCGTAGCGGCCGAGATGGATCAAGGCCCAGCCGCAATTCGTGAGCGGACGCCAGGGGCTCGCGAAGGTCGGATCGACGGACAGGGCTTCGCAGTGCGGAAGCGCCTCTTCGTAGCGACCCATCTGGGAGAGGATCGCGGACAGGTTGAGCCGGGCGTCCTGCTCGGTCTGGATGTCCTTGCGGTCGGCCGCGAAC
>JBIPOQ010000572.1:0-2751 GCA_044379055.1 Myxococcota bacterium | reverse complement strand
CCCGGTCGTCCGACGCGGCCCGGCGGGCCTTCCGCTTCCTCCACGTCTCGACCGACGAGGTCTACGGATCCCTCGGCGCCGAGGGCTATTTCACCGAGAAGACGCCCTACTCCCCGAACTCGCCCTACTCCGCCTCGAAGGCCGGCGCCGATCTGCTCGTCCAGGCCTACAACCGCACCTACGGTCTTCCGACGATCACGACGAACTGCTCGAACAACTACGGTCCGCGCCAGTACCCCGAGAAGCTGATCCCGCTGATGATCCTGAACGCGCTCGAGGCGAAGCCGCTTCCGATCTACGGCGACGGTGGCAACATCCGCGACTGGATCTACGTCGAGGACCACTGCGAGGGCATCGTGCGGGCCCTCGAGGACGGCCAGCCCGGTGAGCAGTACGCCTTCGGCGGCAACAGCGAGCGCTCGAACCTCCAGGTCGTCGACGCGATCTGCACCGCCCTCGAATCGCTGCGACCGGCCCGGGACAATCCGGCGATGCGCGCGCGCGGCCTCGATCGATACGACCAGCTGAAGACCTTCGTCCAGGACCGCCCGGGCCACGACCGACGCTATGCGATCGACGCGTCCCGGGTCCGGGCCGAGCTCGGCTGGACGCCGCGCTTCGACTTCGATTCGGCGCTGAAGAAGACCGTCGCCTGGTACCTCGACAATGAGCCCTGGCGGACGGCGCTGCTCGCCGAAGGCGACGCGCGAGCGCGCCAGGGACTCGGACAGGAATCGGAGGCCGCGCGAACCGGCGGCGGGGGGAAGACGGCGCGATGACGAAGGGAATCCTGCTCGCCGGCGGCTCGGGGACGCGACTGCTGCCGGCGACCGGCGCCGTGTCGAAGCAGCTGCTGCCGGTCTACGACAAGCCGATGGTCTACTACCCGCTCTCGTCGTTGATGCTGGCGGGCATTCGGGACATCCTGCTCATCTCGACGCCGCAGGACACGCCGCTCTTCGAGCGTCTGCTCGGCGACGGCAGCCAGTTCGGGGTCCGGATCCAGTACCGCGTCCAGCCGAAGCCCGAGGGCATCGCCCAGGCCTTCCTGATCGCGGCCGATTGGATCGCAGGCGACCCGGTCGCCCTCGCCCTCGGCGACAACATCTTCTACGGCCACGGCTTTCCCGACGCGATCCGCCACGCCGCGCGACGCGAATCGGGTGCGACGGTGATCGCCTATCACGTCCACGATCCCGAGCGCTACGGCGTCGTCGAGTTCGACGACTCGGGTCGGATCGTCTCGATCGAGGAAAAGCCGAAGAAGCCGAAGTCGAGCTACGCGGTGACCGGCCTCTACTTCTACGACGGCCAGGTCGTCGACATCGCCGCCGGGCTGAAGCCCTCGGCGCGCGGCGAGCTCGAGATCACCGACGTGAACCTCGCCTATCTCGCGCGCGGCGCGCTCCACGTCGAGCGGCTCGGGCGCGGCACCGCCTGGCTCGACACGGGAACCCACGAAGCGCTGCTCCAGGCGGCGAACTTCATCCAGGCCGTGCAGGAGCGGCAGGGGCTGCGGGTCGCGTGTCCGGAGGAGATCGGCTGGCGCAACGGCTGGATCAGCCAGGCGGACCTGCTGCGACGCGCCGACGCCCTCACGAAGAACCCGTACGGGCTCTACCTGCGCCAGGTCGCCGAGGAGCGCTGAGGCGCGATTTCGGCGCGGACCGGGGTCGAGCAGGCGCAGCGATGGAATTCAGCGGGTCGCCAGCGCGCGTTGCCAGCGCCAGGCATCGCGCATCGCGTCTTCGATCGTGAGCCGGGCGCGCCAGTCGAGCACTCGCGTGGACTTCTCGACGTCGGCGTAGATCTGCTCGATGTCGCCCGGGCGGCGCGGGCCGATGCGCGTCGGGACCTCGACGCCCGTCGCGTGCTCGAAGGCCGCGATCGCCTCGCGGACCGACGTGCCGCGGCCGGTGCCGACGTTCAGGACCTCGATCAGCGAGGAGCGCGTCTCGCGCTGCAGGAAGGCGAGCGCACGGACGTGGGCGCGCGCGAGATCGACGACGTGGATGTAGTCGCGGATGCAGGTGCCGTCGGGCGTCGCCCAGTCGTCGCCGAAGATCTGGACCGGACCGCGAAGACCCGCCGCGCTCTGGAGGATGATGGGCGCGAGATTCTGCGGATCGCCGAGGGGCAGCTCGCCGATCCGTGCGCTCGGATGGGCGCCGATCGGGTTGAAATAACGCAGCAGCATGGCCCGCACCGGCGCCGCCGAGGCGACCACGTCGAAGAGGATCCGCTCCGACATCTGCTTCGTCGCCCCGTACACGGAGGCGGACTCGGCGATCGGCGTCGCCTCGGTGACGGGGAGCCGCTCGGGCTGGCCGTAGACGGTGCACGAGGAGGAGAAGACGAGGTCGCGAACCTGGTGCTCGAGCATCGTCTCGACGACGGCGAGCAGAGAGCCCAGGTTGTTCGCGTAGTAGTGGAGCGGCTTCGCCTGGGACTCGCCGACGGCCTTCGAGGCGGCGAAATGGATCACGCCCGCGATCGGTCCCTCGCGCTCGAAGACGCGGCGAAGCGCCGGTCGATCGCGACAGTCGAGGACATGGCAGCGCAGGGGGCGACCGCAGATCGTCTCGAGCCCGGCGAGCACTCGGCGATCCGAGTTCGAGAAGTCGTCGACGAGGATCGGCTCGAACCCGCTCTCGACGAGCTCGACCGCCGCATGCGAGCCGATGTAGCCGGCGCCGCCCGTCACGAGGATCTTCTGGCCCGACAAACGCTTCCCCCGTTCCGCCCCTCGAG
>JBIPOQ010000090.1:0-10053 GCA_044379055.1 Myxococcota bacterium | reverse complement strand
ATCGACCGTCGGCACGATCGTGATCGCCGCCTCGGGAATCCCGACCTCGCGCGCGGCGGCGCGCAGCTCCTCGCCGAGGGCGAGATTCGAATGGATCGCCTCGGAGCCCCCGCGCAGGATCACGGCGTTGCCCGCCTTGAGGCAGAGCGCCGCCGCATCGACCGTCACGTTGGGCCGCGACTCGTAGATCATCGCGATCACCCCGAGCGGAATCGACATCTGGCCGACCCGCAGCCCGTTCGGGCGCACGCTGTGATTCGTGATGCGGCCGACCGGGTCGGGCAGCGCCGCGACGTCGCGGAGCCCCTGCAACATGTCCTTCCACTTGCCGTCGGAGATCGCGAGCCGTCCGCGGAGCGGCGCCTCGACGCCCTTCTCGGCGGCGCTCGCCACGTCCTTCGCGTTGGCGGCCAGGATGCCGTCCCGAGCCGCCTCGAGGCGGGCAGCCGCGCGCGCGAGCCATTCGTTCTTCTGGCGGGTCGAGAGCTCGGCCGTCACCTCGCTCGCCGCTCGCGCCGCGCGCGCGAGCGCGCGCATCTCGTCCGCGAGAGCGGGCGATGCGGATCGTTCGGAGCGGTCGGGGTCGGCTCGGGTCGTCATCTCGGGGTCTTCTCGAGCTTCGATCGGCGATCGAAGCGGTCCTCTCTGCGATTCGGAGCGATTCGGAGCTATTCGGAGCGCATCTCGCGAAGCAGGACGAGATCGTCCCGATGGATGACCTCGTCGCCGTTCGAGTATCCTAGCACCCGCTCGATGGCGTTCGTTCGCTGGCCCGCGAGTCGGGCGACGTCGAGCGACGAATAGCTCGCCAGACCCCGAGCGACCTCCTGCCCACTCTCGTTCACGCACGTCACCGACTCGCCGATCCGGAACTCCCCTTCGACGCGCACGATGCCCGCGGGTAGGAGGCTCCGCCCGCGCTCGCAGAGTGCACGCACCGCACCGGCATCGAGCACGATCCGGCCGCGGCTCTTGGCGGTGAAGGCGAGCCAGTGCTTGTGGCCCCGGAGCTTCTCGCCGGGCTCGAACAGCGTGCCGTGCTGCTCGCCCGAGACGAGCTTCTCGAGGATCCCGGAGATCTGGCCGTGACACAGAATCGTGGCTGCGCCGGAATGGGCGGCGTTCCGGGCCGCCTGGAGCTTGGTGATCATGCCGCCGCTGCCGTAGCGCGAGCCGGCGCCGCTCGCGATCCGCTCGATGGCCGGCGTGATCTTCGGAACCGTCCGGATCAGCGGGGGCTTCGGCTGCCCCGCTTCGGGCGGTCGCTCGTAGAGCCCTTCGACGTCGGTCAGGATGACGAGCAGGTCGCCGCCGACGACGTTGACGATCGTCGCGGCGAGATTGTCGTTGTCGCCGAAGCGGATCTCCTCGGTCGCGACGGTGTCGTTCTCGTTGACGATCGGGACGACGCCGAGGCGCAGGAGCTCGAGCATCGTGTGGCGCGCGTTCATGAAGCGCTCGCGGTTCTCGAGCCCGGCGCGGGTCAGAAGCACCTGCCCGACGTGCAGGTCATAGCGCGCGAAGCGGCGCTGATAGAGCTCGACGAGGCCGATCTGGCCGACGGCGGCGGCCGCCTGCTTCTCGCGGATGGTGCGGCCGTTGTGGTCCCAGCCGAGGCGGCCGGAGCCGATCGCGATCGCGCCGGAGGAGACGACGACGACCTGGTGGCCGAGCTCGCGGACGCGGAAGACGTCGCGGGCGATGGCCGTGAACTTGGCGGGGCGGAGCTGGCCATCGCGGGTCAGGGTGCTTGAGCCGATCTTGACGACGATCCGCTTGGCTCGCGGGACCTGTTGCCAGGGGTCTGATTGCGCCATCACGCTTCCTTCGTTTCGTCCTCTTCCCTCGCCGCATCTTCGCGCCGTGCGCGGTCGACGGCTTCGAACATCCGGGCGAGGAGCTTGTCGATGCCGAGGTTGGTCGCGCCGGAGATGCGGAGCGGGTCGAGGCCCTGCTTCGTGAGGCGCGCTTCGAGCTCGGCGAGCTGGGCGAGGTCGTGGAGCAGGTCGCATTTGTTGAGCACGACGATCTCGTGGCGCTCCAGCAGCTCGGGCCGGTAGCGCTCGAGCTCCCGGCGGATCGCGACGTAGTCGGCCTGCAGGTCGCGGCCCTGCATGAGCATCGCCTCGACGTCGAGCAGATGGATCAGCACGCGGGTCCGCTCGACGTGGCGCAGGAACTGGTGGCCCAGGCCGGCGCCTTCGCTCGCGCCCTCGATCAGGCCCGGGATGTCCGCGACGACGCAGCGCTGCTCGCCGCGCTCGACGACGCCGAGCGAAGGTACGAGGGTCGTGAAGGGGTAGTTGGCGACCCGCGGCTTCGCGGCGGAGATCCGGCGGAGCAGCGTCGACTTGCCCGCGTTGGGGAATCCGACGAGGCCGACGTCCGCCATCAGCTTCAGCGAGAGCTGGATGCGCTTGAGCTGTCCGGGCTTGCCCGGCGTCGCGAAATCCGGGGCCTGGCGCGTCGAGGTCTTGAACCGCGCGTTGCCGAGGCCGCCGCGGCCACCCCGGGCGATGACGATCCGCTGTCCGTGGCGGGTCAGGTCGGCGGTCGGCACCGGCTCGCCGTCGGGCGTCGTCAGGCGGGGCGCCTCGAGCGGGATGGTCCCGAAGTCTTCGGGCTCGTCTTCTTCCCAGCGTTCGATCTCGATCAGATCGCTCGCGTCGTCGCCCTCGAGCTGCTCGGGATCTTCCGCGTCGTCCGGGGCGGGCTCGCCGCGGGCGGCGCCGGTGTACGTGCCGATGTGCCGGGAGGCGGATCGGGCGACCGGGAGGCTCTCGATCTCGTAGACGAGGGTGCCGACGGGAACGCGGATCTCGACGGGCTCGCCCGAGGCGCCCTTCTTGTCGTTGCCGCCGCCCGGCTCGCCGTCGGCGGCCTTGATGCGTCGCGCGGATTTCAGATCGAGGAGCGTCGCGACGTTGGTGTCGGCGACGAGGACGATGTCCCCTCCCCGGCCGCCATCGCCGCCGTTGGGGCCGCCATTCGGGATGTACTTCTCGCGCCGGAAGGAGACGTTGCCGTCGCCTCCCGAGCCCGATTGGACCTCGAGCTGGGCTTCATCGACGAAGAGGTGTGCGTGCTTCATGATCGTCGCCGGAGGCGTCGCCTCGAGAAGCGGATTGCGGGTGCAGGAAGATCCGGTGGCCCGAACAGGGTCCACCGGGACGCGATCATTTCGCGCCGTTGCATCCGTCGGGAGGTCGCCGACCCGGGTCTCGGCGATTCACGGGGCGGAACCGGACATGCTCCATTCGAGCTCCGTCGAGGCTCCACCCCCAATGGGCGACGTCCGTCGATCTCCGAGGATCGAACGCGGACCTCAGTCGATGTGGGCGACGGTCCGGCCGCGCGAGGTCCCGAAGCGGACCTTGCCGTCCTTCAGGGCGAAGAGCGTGAAGTCCTTGCCGCGGCCGACGTTGCGGCCTGCGTGGATCTTCGAGCCCACCTGTCGGATGATGATCGACCCGGCCGAGATCTCCTGGCCGCCGAAAACCTTGACGCCCCGGCGCTGGCCGTCGCTGTCGCGACCGTTGCGGGAGCTGCCCTGACCTTTTTTGTGCGCCATCTCTGATCCGTCCTGACTTCTGTGCTTGCCGTTGCTCGCTGTCGCCGACGGCCGACGGCTCGTGTCCACTCGCGGCGAGCGGGCTCGAGCCTGGGGGATGCGGACTAGCCCTGGATCTGATCCACGCGGATCTCGGTGTAGTCCTGGCGATGGCCGTACTTGCGGCGATAGCCCTTGCGACGCTTCTGCTTGAAGGTCATCACCTTCGCCGCGCGATCCTGGGCCACGATCGTCCCGACCACGGAGGCGCCGGCGAGCGTCGGCGCGCCGATCCGCACGGCCTCGTCGCTTCCAATCAACAACACGTCGCCGAGGGTCACCTTCGAGCCGACCTCACCCGACAGACGTTCCACTCGCAGCGAGCCACCCGGGCTCACGCGATACTGCTTCCCACCGCTGCGAACGACAGCGTACATAATCGACCTCGATTCATTCGGAGCGCGGGATTATCCGCGATTCCCCTTCGCCGTCAACCGGTTCGACGGCCTCTTCTGCGGGCGCCGGGAGCTCCGGGTCCGGGACCGGATCCCCGGCCCGGGTCTCCGCGCCCGCCGCCGGGGCCGCTTCCCGACCCGACCCCGACCAGAACTCCATCCCGTGTCCGGCCTCGTCGTCCGGGGACCAGGCGTCGTCCGAGGCCCCTTCGGCACCGTTCGGTCCCGCCTCGTCCCCCTGCTCTTCGGCCGCACCGATCGCTTCCTCGATCTCGTCGTCGAGCAGGTCGGCCTCGTCGCCGGCGTCCTCGGACCCGGCCGGGGCGTTCGGATCGCCGAAGCCCTCGCGTCCGCGCCCGCCCCGCCGCCGCCGACCCCGTCGCGCCCGCTCCGGACGCTCGCCCGGGGCATCCGGATGGCGGTCCTGCAGCCAGGACAGGGAGATCTCCGCCGGCGGTCCCGCCTCGAGGACCAGCAGCTCGAACTGCTCCTGATGCATCCCGGGCCGGGCCCGGATCTCGATGTCCTTGCCGATCGCCCGCGAGAGGTCGGCGAGGCCCTGCTTCGAGCGGGTGAGCAGCTCCTCGGCGACGTGGGGATTGACCGCGACGGCGGTCGACCGGCCCTCGAGGCGCGGGAGGTGCTTGCGGATCTCGCGCAGGATCCGGAACGCGACGCTCTCCCGGGAGAGGACGTAGCTCCGACCCTCGCAGTGGCTGCACGGCTCGCACAGCGTCTGCACCAGATTCTCGCGCGTCCGCTTGCGCGTCATCTCGACGAGGCCGAGCTCCGAGATCTTCAGGATGTTGGTCCGGGCCTTGTCGGCACGCAGCGCTTCCTGCAGCGCGCGGTAGACCTTGTCGCGGTTGCCCGACGACTCCATGTCGATCAGGTCGATGATGATGAGACCACCGAGGTTGCGGAAGCGCAGCTGCCGCACGACTTCCTGCACCGCCTCGAGGTTGGTCTTGAGCACCGTCTCCTCGAGATCGCGCTTGCCGACGAAGCGACCGGTGTTGACGTCGATCGACGTCAGCGCCTCGCTCTTGTCGATCACGAGCGAGCCGCCGCTCTTGAGCCAGACCTTGCGCTCGAGATTCGCGTGGATCTGGTGCTCGAGGCCGAAGCGGTCGAAGATCGGGAGCGTCTGCTCGTAGAGCTCGATCTGAGGCTTCGGCTCGGCGACGAAACGATCGACGAAATGCTGGATGCTCTCGTAGACGCTCTTCTCGTCGGCGACGATGCGCTTCGTATCGGGGCCCGCGAGGTCGCGCACGATGCGCAGCGGCAGGTCGTGCTCCGAGTAGAGGATCGCCGGAGCCGACTTGTCGGCGTTGCGCTTCTGGATCGCGGCCCAGACGGTCGCGAGGTAGCGGATGTCGGCCTGGAGATCGGCTTCGCGGACGCCATCGCCGGCGGTGCGGATGATGAAGCCGAGCTGCGGCGGTCGCAGGCGCTCGACGATCTCGCGCAGCCTTCTTCTTTCTTTATCGGAGCCGATCCGGCGCGAGACGCCGACCCGTCGCGACCAGGGCGTCAGGACCAGATGCCGGCCCGGGATCGAGATGTTCGACGTGATGCGCGCGCCCTTCGTCCCGATCGGCTCCTTCGCGATCTGGACGATGATCTCCTGGCCTTCGTGGAGCACCGTGTCGATGCGCGGCGGGGCCGATCGGCTGCCCCGACCTCCGCGTCCGCCATTGCGTCGGCCGCGTCCGCCGCCCTCGCCGTCGTCGCCGGTCTCGAAGGTGCTCTCGAAGTAGTCCCCGACGTAGAGGAAGGCGGCCTTCTCGAGGCCGATGTCGACGAACGCGGCCTGCATGCCGGGCAGGACGCGGGAAACGCGTCCCTTCACGACGTTGCCGACCACGCTCTTGTCGCGCTCGCGTTCGATGTGGAGCTCGGCGAACTGGCCGTTCTCGAGCAGCGCAACCCGGGTCTCCCCGAGCTCCGCGTTGATGATGATCTCGTTCTGCATCGTCCCGCCTGATCGGTGCTCGTCCCGCTCCGCTCCCGCGCCCTGCACGGGCGGCGAAAGCGACGAGGACGTCGCACCGGCTCTCGCGAGGCCGGTCGATCGCGGGAATGCCGGGTCGACGGGAAGGAACGGTTGGCTTGGCCGGGATCGGGCTGCGCACCGGCTCGAACCGGAGGGCGCGTCTCGTTCGCTGGCTGGGGTGCTGCTTGGGCGGGCCTTCGAGGCTCACCGCGAGAGGCGTGTACGGACCGGTCGATTCAGCCGGTCTCGTTCGCACGCTCGGACGTCGACGCTCTCCTCTCCACGTCCGGGATCTCGCTGTTCTGCGGAGGCCCGGACTTCGACTCGGGTTCTCGGATCGATCGCTCGCTTTGCTGTTGTCGTTCCAGGCGCTTCGGTCTGCGCTCTTTCAGGTCGCCCCAGTCTGATCGGGTCCCCGAGACCGGCTGGATCACCGGTTGGAGGGGCACCCGCATCACGAGGGCCACGGCTCTGCTGGTCCTTCGAAGGAGTTCTCGGCTCTCGAGCAGCACCCCGCCGCCGTCCGACTCCCTCGGGTGATCCGCTTCGCATTCGTCTCCCGCGCCGTCCTGCCCCGGGAAGCTTCCTTCTCGAAGCTTCATCTCCCCTACCGGGAGTTGTCCGAGGTTGTTCGAGGAACGTCGAGGGTTGCTATCACTCCGACGGGTGGATCCCGCCGAAGGGGTGGTCGTTCATCGCGCTACCGCGGAATCCGCGGTCGATGCACCGGCGAATGCGATGCCGATCAAGAACCGGCATCACCGTCAAAAATTCTGGGGTCGAGAGTCATGGATTTGGAGCGGCCCGTCAACACGGATCCTCGCCGTGGACTGCCTTCGGTCGATCGCCTGAGCCAGGAGGTGGCCGCCGCGGCGCCCGAGCTGCCGCTCTGGGCGATCCGGTCGGCGGCCCGAAAGGCGCTCCAGGCGCTCCGCGAAGACAAGGCCGGAGCCCCGGCCGTCCCGGACTCCGATGCCCCCGCGGGTCTTCCTTCTCTTCTTCAGGGTCTGCCGGTCCGGGTCGCCCTCGAAGCTCGCCGGCTCGCGGCGCCCCATCCCCGGAGGGTCATCAACGCCACCGGGATCCTGCTCCACACCAACCTGGGCCGCGCCCCGCTCGCCGCGGCCGCCCGGGCCGCCGTCGCCCGGGCCGCCGAGGGCTACTCGAGCCTCGAGCTCGACCTCGAGACCGGCCGGCGCGGCGCGCGCCTGGGTCAGGTCGCCGCGAAGCTCGTCCAGCTCTCCGGGGCCGAGGCCGCCCATGTCCTCAACAACAACGCGGCGGCCGTGCTCCTCGCGCTGAACACGCTCGCGATGGGCCGACCGGTCGTCGTGTCCCGGGGCGAGCTGGTCGAGATCGGCGGCTCCTTTCGTGTCCCGGCGGTGATGGAGCGGGCCGGTGTCCGGCTCCTCGAGGTCGGGACGACCAACCGGACCCATCTCTCGGATTATCGCAGCGCCCTCGCCGCCGGCCCGGCCCTGATCCTGAAGGTCCACCGCAGCAACTTCGAGCAGCGGGGCTTCGTCGCCGAGGCCGACGTCGCCGAGCTCGCCGACCTCGCCCATGCCCACGGCATCCCCCTCGTCGAAGACCTCGGGAGCGGCACCCTCGTCGACCTCGCGGCCGCCGGGCTGCCGCCCGAGGCGTTCGTCCCGTCGCGCCTGGCGAAGGGCGTCGACGTCGTCTGCTTCTCGGGCGACAAGCTCCTCGGCGGACCCCAGGCTGGGATCGTGCTCGGCCGCCGCGACCCGATCGACGCGATGCGACAGAACCCGCTCGCGCGGGCCTTGCGGGTCGACAAGCTGACCCTCGCAGCCCTCGATGCGACCCTCGACCTGCTGCTCGAGCCCGGACGGGCCGACGAGATTCCGATCGTCTCGGGCCTCCGGGCTTCGCAAGACGTGCTCCTCGCTCGCGCAGCGTGCCTCGAGGGCTTGCTGCGGGGCGTCCTGCCGGGCGCCCTCGCGCTCGAGATCGCCGTGAGCGACGGGGCGGTCGGCGGCGGATCGCTGCCGGAGCTCGGGCTCGTGGGTCGCGCCGTGGTGGTCCGGGGTCCTGGGCTCGCGGCGCTCGCCGAGGGGCTGCGGAGCGCGCCCGTTCCCGTCGTGGCGCGTCTGTTCGAGGACGGGCTCTGGCTCGACGTCCGGACGCTCGACGACGAGGAGCTACCGCTCGTCGCCGCCGCCTTCGCCCACGCGCTTCGTTGATCGGCCCCGAGGGTTCCGGTAGGCTCGCCGAAACCCCCAGCTTCCCCGTTCGTCATTCGAGGATCCCGCAGCGCGATCGTTCTCAATGAGGAAGGCGAACGTGATTCCTTCGACGCATTCGTCCGGCGATTCGCTCGATGCCCCCCGCGCGGAAGGGCGCGGTCCGCGCCTGCTCGCCGTCGGCGGCGGCAAGGGCGGTGTCGGCAAGACCTTCGTGACGGCGAATCTGGCCGCGGCCCTCGCGCGGGCGGGCAAGCGCGTCGTCGTCGTCGACGTGGATCTCGAAGGCGCGAACCTGCACACCTGCCTCGGCGTCGCCTCGCCGCAGAAGACGCTCGCCGACTTCGTCTCCGAGCGCGAGGACGATCTCGGCAAGCTCCTGATCGATACACCCCTCGCGAACCTCAAGCTGATCGCCGCGACCCACGGCAATCTCGCGGAGGCCCAGCCGAGCCATCTCCGGCGCGTCCGACTGCTGCGCAGCCTGCGCCAGCTCGACGCGGACTTCGTGCTGCTCGATCTCGGCGCCGGGGCCCACGCGTCGGTGCTCGACTATTTCCTCGTCTCCGACGACGGCATCCTCGTCGTCCAGCCCGAGCCGACCTCCGTCGAGAACACGTACACCTTCCTGCGCGCCGCCTTCTACCGTCGCATGCGCCTCGCGATGGTGGGCCACGGCGTGCGCCAGCTCGTCACCCTCGCGATGGACCAGAAGAACGAGCGCGGCATCAAGAGCCCCCTCGATCTGCTGCGCGAGATCGAGGCGATGGACACGGCCGAGGCCCACCGGTTCGTCGAGACGATGCGCGTCTTCCGGCCGCGGATCGTCGTGAACGCGGTGCGGACGGCGGAGGACGTGAAGCTCGGCTTCGCGATGGGCAGCGTCTGCAAGAAGTATTTCGGGATCGAGGTCGAGTATCTCGGCTACGTCAATTACGACGACGAGGCCCGCCGCTCGGTCTCGCTGCGCCGACCGATCGTGGACCTGCGCAGCGACGCCGACGTCTCGATCTACCTGCAGCGCATCGCCCGCAAGCTGGTCGAGCCCGCGGTTTCGAGAGGATGATCGGGATGCGAGGGATCGACGAGCTCGACCACTACGAATTGCTCGAGGTCGCCCGGAACGCGACGTCCGGCGAGATCGATCGCGCCTATCGACTGGCCCAGGAGACCTACGCCGACGGATCCCTCGCGCTCTACTCGATCTTCGAGAAGCGGGACGCGAAGGAGATCCGCGAGCGACTCGACGAAGCCTATCGGGTGCTCGCCGACCCCGAGCTTCGGGCCGGCTACGACCTGACCCACCGGACCCCCGAGTCCGGCGTCGCCCTGCCGACCGAGCTGCCCGCGTCGAAGCCGGTGAACGGCGCCCGGGCGAAATCCGGCGTGACGGAGTCGTCCCCGCGCATGGACGCGGCGGTCGAGGTCGCGACGAGTGGCGGCTTCGACGAGGCCGTCGAGGGATACGACGTCGAGGAGGAGCTGTCGGGCGATTTCGACGGGCCGCGGCTGCGGCGGACGCGGCTCTTCCGCGGCTACGAGATCGAGCAGATCGCGGACGTGACGAAGGTGTCGAGCCTGCACCTGCGCAACATCGAGGACGAGAATTTCGGGGAGCTCCCGGCGGACGTCTACGTGCGCGGCTTCGTGACGGCCTACGCCAAGACGATCGGGCTCGATCCGCAGCATGTGGTGCCCAGCTACATGGCTCGACTCCAGGAATCGCGTCAGAAGAATCAGAAGAGCCGATTCCTCGGCCTTCGCTAGGCGCTCACGCGCCGCGGAGACGCCATGCAGGAAGAGGAGCAGGAAGAGGGAGCGGGCGCGCCCGACGAGACGGGC
>JBIPOQ010000571.1:0-2756 GCA_044379055.1 Myxococcota bacterium | reverse complement strand
ATGCGCAGCTCGAGCTCCTCGGAGGGCTGGATCTTGCTCGCCTTCTCGACGAGGTCTTCGTAGGCCGTGATGCGGGCCTTCGACTTCGTCCGCCGCGCCTGGGGCGTCGTGCGGATCCACTCGAGCTCGCGCGCGACCGCCTTCAGCAGGTTCGCGTCGGTCCGATCCTGCACCTCCTGCTGCTTCTCCTTCGCTTCGAGGAAGTCGGAGTAGTTGCCCTCGTAGGCGCGCACGGCGCCCTGGGTCACCTCCAGCATGCGCGTCGCGACGCGATCGAGGAAATAGCGATCGTGGGTCACGAGCACGTAGGTCCCCGAATAGCCGGCCAGAAATGTCTCGAGCCAGGCGACGGTATCGGCGTCGAGATGGTTCGTCGGCTCGTCGAGGATCAGGATGTCGGGATGGGCGAGCAGCTCCTTGCAGAGCGAGACGCGGCGGCGCTCGCCGCCCGAGAGCGTGCGGACGATGCGGTCGCCGGGCGGGAGGCGGAGCGCGTCCATCGCCGCCTCGATCCGGGCATCGAGGGCGGCGGGATCCATGGCGTCGCGGTGCTCGAGGGCTTCCTGGACCTCACCCTGCTCGGCGAGCAGCGCGTTGGTCTTCTCCTCGTCGGCGAGGATCTCGGGATCCTCCCAGGACTTCAGGATCTGGTCGTAGCGCGAGAGCAGCGTCCGGATCTCCCGCACCGCCTCTTCGACGTTGTCGCGCACCGTCTTGTCGAAATCGAGCTCCGGCTCCTGCGAGACGTAGCCGACGGTCGCGCCCTTCGCGATCACGAGCTGCCCGTCGTACTCGCGATCGCGGCGCGCGATGATGCGCATCATCGTCGACTTGCCGACACCGTTGACGCCGAGGACGCCGACGCGATCGCCGGGCGCGAGGCTGAACGACGCGCCGGAGAGGATCGTGCGATCGCCGAAGCGGCGCCCGAGATCCTTCGCCATCAGGATCGGCTGCCCCGGATTGAGTCCCTTCATCGGATTTCCTTCATCTCTGCCGGATCCACCGGCCGACCTAGCGCGACAGCGCCCGGCTCACGATCTCGTAGACGTCCTTCGACAACGCCCGATGGCGCGCGATCCGCTCGAGCTCGCCCTGCATCTTCTGCTGGCGCGCCTCGTCGTAGCGCCGCCAATCGTTGAAGGCCGAGACGAGTCGGGACGCGAGCTGCGGATTCTTCCCGTCGAGCTCGACCACCGCATCGGCGAGGAACGCGTAGCCCCCGCCGCCGGCCTCGTGGAAGCGCACCGCGTTCGCCTGGGAGAACGCCCCCACCAGCGCGCGCACGCGATTCGGATTGCCGAGGTTGAAATCCGCGTGACGCGAGAGCGCGCGGACGCAGGCGAGCGCATCCGGCCGGGTCGAGGTCGCCTGGATCGTGAACCACTTGTCGACCACCAGCGGATCCTGGTGGAAGCGCGCGTGGAAATGGGCGAAGGCCTCGTCGCGACGCGGATGGTCGACGTCCGAGAGGACGAAGAGCGCACCCTGGGCATCGGTCATGTTGTCCGCGCCGACGTACTGGCTCCAGGCCGCCTCGATCGCGGCCTCGGATCCCGTCCAGGCGAGATATCGAAGGACCCCGTTGCGGAGCCGCCGGCGATCGATCTCGTCCCGCTCGTGGCGGTAGGGCCCCCGCGGCGCGAGCTCGGCGTAGAGCGACCAGAGCTTCTCGGCGTGCGCCTGCGCGAGGAAGCGACCGAGCCGCTCGCGGACGTCGTGGACCGCGTCCGGATCGATGACCGGCAGCTCCTGGGCGACGACCTTCTCCGACGGCAGCGCGATCGCGAGCGCGCGGAGCGAGCCGTCGAGCGACACGTCGCCGAGTACCCTCGCCCAGGCTTCCGCATAGCGCGCGACGGCCGGGCTGCGCTCGAAGTCCCGAGGCGCCGCGACCGCCGAGACGAGCAGCGAGAGCGCGAGCTTCTCGCCGGCGTCCCAGCGATTGAAGGCGTCGTCGTCGTGGGCCATCAGGAACGCGAGCTCTTCGGGCGAGCGCTCCATCTCGAATCGCACCGGCGCCGAGAAGCCGCGCAGGACCGACGCGACCGGGCGCTCGGCGACTCCCTCGAACACGAAGGTGGCCGCGGCGTCGCGCAGCTCGAGCACGCGCGTCGTCCCGCGCGAGGGCGCGGACTCGCCGGAGAGCCGGAGCGGCAGCCCTCGGCCGTCTCCGCCGAGCAGACCGACGGCGACCGGGAGATGCAGGGGCCTCCGCTCGGCGGCGCCCGGGATCTCGAAGGCGGTCGGCGGGTAGTCCTGGGCCAGATGCAGCGCGAATCGCTGCGCCGCGGCGTCGTACTCGCCCCGGGCACGCAGGCGTGGCGTCCCGGCCTGGAGGTACCAGCGCTCGACCTGTGCGAGATCGCGACCGTTCGCGTCCGCGATCGCCGCGCGGAAGTCGTCGCAGGTCACGGCCTGGCCGTCGTGGCGCTCGAAATAGAGGTCCATGCCCTTGCGGAAGCCCTCGTCCCCGACGAGGGTCGCCATCATCCGGATGACCTCGGCGCCCTTCTCGTAGACGGTCGCCGTGTAGAAATTGTCCATCGAGATGTAGGACTCGGGCCGGATCGGATGGGCCATCGGGCCCTCGTCCTCGGAGAACTGGCGCGCACGCAGCTGCTTCACGCCGTCGATCCGCTCGACCGCCGCGGAGCGCATGTCCTCGCTGAAGCGCTGATCGCGGTAGACGGTCAGGCCTTCCTTCAGCGTCAGCTGGAACCAGTCGCGGCAGGTCACGCGGTTGCCGGTCCAGT
>JBIPOQ010000570.1:0-2757 GCA_044379055.1 Myxococcota bacterium | reverse complement strand
GGCTCATCGTGAGCCAGATGCCGACCGCGAAGGCCCCGGGCAGCCTGATCGCCTTCCATCCCGAGAGTCGCGCGACCCGTCTCCTCTATCCGCCGCCGCGCGATGCGCGCGGCGAGCTTCCGGGCCTCGCAGGCGAGAGCGACGCCGCGGCGCTCGCGGAGGCCGACGCGCCCGACGGCGGATGTGCGGCCGGGGCGCCGCCTCCGCTCGAAGACTTTGCGCCCCACGGCATCGACGTGCAGGGCACTCGGCTGCTCGTCGTGAACCACGGCCGGCGCGAGGCGATCGAGGAATTCGTCTTGAGCGGCGACCGCGGCGGGCCGGCGCTCGCATGGACCGCCTGCACCGCGCTCCCGGCCGATGCGAGCGCGAACGACGTCGTCGCGCTGGCGGACGGCGGATTCGCCGCCACGAAGATGATCGAGCGTCCTCAATGGCTCGGGCTCCTGAAGCTCGTGCTCGGCCTGAACACCGGCGCGCTGCTCCGTCATTCGCCGACGACCGGGGCCTGGGAGACGGTTCCGAACAGCGAGGGCATGGCGCCGAACGGCGTCGAGGTCGAGACCGACGGGACGTACTACATCGCGGAGTGGACGGGCCATCGGATCGTGCGCCTCGCGCCCGACGGCAGCCGCCGCGAGACGGTCGAGCTCGATTTCTCGCCCGACAATCTCGCCTGGGCCCAGGACGGTCGTCTGCTCGTCGCGGGTCAGCGCGCGAGCGCCCTCGACGTGCCGGGCTGTGCGGCGCTCGAGGAGGGGACCTGTGCGCTGCCTTCGGTGGTCGTCGCCGTCGATCGGACGGGTCTCCGGGTCTTTCCGCTCGTCGACGAGGATCCGCCCGAGGCCCTCGGCGCCGCGTCGATCGCCGTCGAGCTCGACGGTGCGCTCTGGATCGGGGCGTTCGTCGGGGATCGGATCGTGAGGCGCGACGGAGTGCTCTAGACCGGGGCCGATGCGAAGGGGAACGCAGATGGAAGAGCTCATCATCGAGTGTGCGCTGAACGAGCAGGTCGGAAAGCACGAGAATCCGAAAGTTCCGATCGCCGTCGACGAGATCATCGCCGACGGGCTCGAGGCGGCCGCCGCCGGCGCGGCGATCCTGCATTTTCACGCCCGCGACGAGGCGAGCGGCGCGCTGCTCCATCCGGGCACCGAGGTCTACCGGCGCATCCTCCGCGGCATCCGCCACGAGAACCCGGACGTGATCCTCTATCCGACCTACGGCGCTTCGCCGAGTCCGGAGGAGCGCTTCGCCCATCTCGCCGAGCTCGCCTCCGACCCCGACTGCCGGCTCGAATTCGCGACGATCGATCCCGGCGCCGTCAACTACGCCGACTACGATCCGCAGACGAAGCAGCTCGGCTGGGACTACGTCCTCTCCGTGACCCACGGCGAGATCCGCTACTTCTTCGACCTCGCGAAGCGCCACGGCATCCGCTTCAGCTTCACCGTCCGCGAGCTCGGCCAGATCCGCCACGTGCTCGCCTATCGCGACATGGGGCTCGTGCACGATCCGCTGTTCCTGAAGATCACCATGAGCGAGAAGCACGCATGGGGCGTGCCGCCCTCCGTCCAGGGGCTGCGGCTCCTGACCGAGGGAATCATCCCGGCGGGCGTCGCCTATCGCTGGATGCTCTTCGTCGAGGGCGGCTCCCGGAACTTCGTGCAGCTCTGTCGCTATGCGGTCGGGAACGGAGGGCACGTCCGGCTCGGCATCGGAGATACCGCGCTCTACGATGGGCGCGCGCTCTCGAACGCCGAGCAGGTCGCCGAGATCGTCGCGATGGCGCGTCGGGCCGGACGGGGGATCGCGACGCCTGCGCAGACGCGGGCGATGCTCGACCGGGTACCCGGCGGATGAGCAGGGATCGATCGCTCTCCGCGTTCGCTCAGGCCAGCGCCGCCCGCACCGCCTCCGCGCTCTTCCCGAGCAGCCCCGGATCCCGGTTGTCGAAGAAGTAGAGGCAGAGATGCGTCGCGCCCGCCGCCGCGAATCCCGCAGCGGCGGCGGCCGTCGCGGCGACGTCGGGCCCCGCCAGCAGGTGCGTCGAGAGGGCGATCTCCTTCGGATCGCGGCCGACGGCCGCGCAGTGTTCGTGGAGCACGGCCACCTTGTGCGCGAACTGCTCGGGCGTGCCGCCCGGGAAGTTCCAGTCGTCGGCGTACTTCGCAGCGATGCGCAGCGTGCGCTTCTCGCCCTGTCCCCCGATCAGGAAAGGCGGACGCGGGCGCTGCAGCGGCTTCGGCTCGCAGCGAGCGTTCTCGAGCTGGTAGTGGGTGCCACGGAAAGTCGTCGTCGTCTGCGTCAACAGAGCATGGATGATCTGGCAGGCCTCGTCGAACTGGTCGAAGCGCTGCTTCCAGGGCAGGAGGGGAATGCCATAGGCCTTCGCCTCCTCCTCGTTCCAGCCCGCGCCGAGGCCGAGGTCGAGGCGACCGCCCGAAACGACGTCGAAGGTCGCCGCCATGTTCGCGAGGACCGCGGGATGGCGATAGGGGTTGCCGGTCACCATGATCCCGAGCCGTAGGCGCCGTGTCCGGCCGGCGAGGTAGGCGAGGGCGGTCCAGCCCTCGAAGCAGGGACCGGTCGAGTCGCCGTAGATCGGATAGAAATGGTCGAACAGATACCCGCCGTCGTAGTCGGGGATCTGCTCGGCCTCGGTCCACATGGCGAGGAGCTCGGGCCAGGTCGTCGCCTGGGGCCGGGTCTTGAAGGTCAGGCGGATCGGAGGCTTCGGGGGCGCTGTCGGCATGG